>CAZZYE010000937.1:0-3551 GCA_964658145.1 uncultured Stigonema sp. | reverse complement strand
TTGATTATTTCCACCATCGTCCTCCAACCGCAAGCTACCATCCTGTTCTCCATGTCCGCAGAAATGCACAATTTCAGGCTTTTCGTCTGCGATCGCTCTCCGAATATCTTGAGGACGTACAGCAGTTCTAATTTTGATTTCAAATGAATCTCGTTTTACTGCTCGTTTGATCGCTTCTTCTATTTCCCGGATTTCTCTATCTAAACGTAATCTATCGGGAAGTGCTGCTAAAATCAAAATTTTTTGCATCACCTATACTCCTAGTGATGGTGATTAGATTGAGACTTTGATTCAGCAGATGATAAAGCTTCATTGGCTTTAAGCCATTGCTCGATTAGCTCTGCCACCACTTGGCTCATCTTCAACCCACGGATAGCACAGGCTGCGTGAAACCGTTTTTTTATGTCATCTGCGATACTAATGTGCATAGGTTTTACCGCTCTGGAGGATTGTATAGAAATAGCATCTACACAAAGATACAAATGTACAAGACTCTATTCCGGAGCGACGTTACTGATTTCGGAGTACTTCCTCCCAAAAGCTCTGTAATTACGGGCATTGACAGTAATGCTACCGCCGCCATTCGCATCATCTTTTATTTTGCTGGATTCAAGGAGTCGAGCGAAGTAAAAGCGAATTGCAGTAGCGAATAGCGTAGTCGATAGGGCGGGGTAATTTATCATTAGTCTAGTCCTTTAGGTAGAAGCATCGGTTAATCAATTCCTCGACGAGCCATGTCATCCCCAAGGATCGAGGGAAACAAAACGCACATCAGGCAAAAATCCAAGCTAATGAGATGAACAAAGCGACTGGTTAGGCAGCTACTGATCTGGAAATCAGTATTTCTCCTATCGTGGGCGCGATCGCTCGTTTGACTTCACCCTTATCTTGCCTCTGATCGATAAACTCATAAGCGCGATTGCATCCACATTGCTGCACCTAAACTTTAGTCTTAAATACTACTTTTACTCTTTTACGTATTTTCTCAAAAATGATTTAGGATTACTATAACACTGTATAAATCATTCCTAAGACTGAAATTTAGGCGTTGCTGATTCCATGTATGAAAATAATTTTACGTGCAGACCAAAATCCAAGTCTAGACGTAGCACTGCTACATCTCTACATCCGGATTCATACCTCAATTCAGCAACACCGAAATTTAAATGATTCTAACTATGGTATGAACCTAAAAGACAATGCAGTTAACAAGGTATCGCAAGGTAATAGTTTATGATATTCATGCCTCATAATTTACTGCTTGTATGGCTAGTTCAACTGCTGTCCATTGGGGTACTTGGCGGGGGTATCTACATTCTCTATGAGTGGTATGAACGAGAACTTGTGGGAACGTCTTACTTAGTGGCTGGAGTAGTAATGGTTTTATGGTCTTTTGGCGGTCGTTTTATCAGTTTGCCACTGCTGCGCCGTCCTGGAGCGGAGGAACCTAAGTTCATGCGTAGCAAAACCGTGCAACGTTTGCCAAGACCAGATGGTAGCGTACTGCAAGTAGAGTTTTTTGGTCCCGAAGATGGTCAACCGATTATCCTGTCACACGGTTGGGGACCAAACAGTACTGTATGGTATTATGCCAAGCGACAACTGAGCGATCGCTTCCGAGTAATTGTTTGGGATCTACCAGGGTTAGGAAAATCTTCAAAACCGAAAAACAATGATCACTCCCTAGAAAAATATGCCCGTGACTTGGAAGCTGTTGTTGCGATCTCCGGGGATAAACCTGTTATCTTACTGGGACATAGCATGGGTGGGATGATTAACCTGACGTTTTGTCGCCTGTTTCCAGAGCAATTAGGACGACGGGTGGCGGGTATAATTCTTGTGGATACTACTTACACTAATCCGGTAAAAACTTGCATCTTTAGCAATCTGGTACGTAAATTGCAGAAGCCATTGCTAGAGCCTGTGTTGTACCTCACTATCTTGTTAGCACCCATTTTTTGGTTGATGACTTGGCTGTCGTATTTCAATGGTTCGCTGTATATCAGCGTAGAAATATCTGGATTTACGGGTACTGAAACACGCGGTCAACTAAATTTTGCCGCTTTACTATCAGCATTGGGTTCGCCTGGTGTTCTGGCTCGTGGCACACTGGCAATGTTCAAGTTTGATGAAACACAAACACTTGCAACTATTAACGTTCCTGTGTTAGTAGTGTGTGGGGCTTCAGATATAGCAACTAAACCTGTGGCGAGCGCTCGCATGAAAGCAGAATTGCCTTACTCTCAACGAGTTACCATAAAACCTGGTGGACACATGGCATTGATGGAGCAAAACCAGCAGTTTGCCGAAGCTGTCAGTGCATTTTGTGCTGACTGCTCAACCTCAAGTGAGCTTAAAGATAGTCCAGACTAGGGAAATATCTGGAAGTTTGTACCAAAATGCGGCATGGTCTATTCAACACTTACCTTGCAATCTTGCTGTTGCAATCCCCGTCCTCCTGAGGGCGGGGTTGTTGAAAATTGCACCTCGTGCGAGAATCCTCTTCGCGCTCATCGTTAATTTCAGTGAAGCCTAGGTTCTTTATTGGTAAACACAGCTGCCTTGTCCTGTCCCGTAGTCAGATAAGCGACTGCCATGTCCTGCGAGTTATACGCCCAGCCAACCCGTCCCTGACTGTCTAGGAGAATGCAGCCAGCCTCTCCTGTCACCTTAGATACCATTTGGTCAATCGCCATCTGCGCTGCTTCGTCTGGATGCCGATCGCCCGCCAGAAAATCGATAGCAGTTTTAGCCAGAACCACCGGGATAATCGACTCACCATCACCTGTTGTTGAGCAAGCGCCGAGTTTATTGTCAGCGTACAAGCCACTGCCAACGAGAGCAGTGTCACCAACGCGACCGGGTTGCTGATTCAGAGTGCCCCCTGTTGAAGTTCCAGCTGCTAAGGTGCCGCTAACATCCAGCGCCACACAGCCAACAGTGTTGGGACGGTCGATAACTTCTTGCTCTTCCTTCCACTCCTGCCAGACTTCATCGGCTATCAAGTCTTGTTTTGCACACATCTCGGCTCCGTTATCGGCGGCAAAGCGTTCTGCACCGCGTGCCACTAGCAGCCTGGGTTTTTCATCCATAATCTTCCGTGCCACCGAGATTGGATGACGCACACCCTGAACTGCTGCCACTGCGCCCCAACCTAAGGTAGCGCCCTCCATGATCGCCGCGTCTAGCTCCACCTCTCCTTCAGTGTTGAGAACTGCGCCAAGACTTGCGTTAAAGGTCTGGTCAGTTTCGAGAACGCGGATAGCTGCCTCAACAGCTTCCTCTGCAGTGCCTCCGCTATTTAGCACTGCCCAACCTGCCTCTACCGCCGCTAAGCAGCCTGCATTGTTGGCTGCAGCTTTGTCTTCTGATATGGTTTTCGCCCCACCGTGAACAATAATAGCTAGTGTCATAAATTTCCTTTTGTTCTTAATTGATTGGTAAACTACCAATAAACAGTTAGTAGATGACTAGATAAAGACAGTTGTCAATGCTTTTAAACAAATCTCACTCTAGAGAACACAATGACAATGCCAGTGCCATCAAAGATT
>CAZZYE010000936.1:0-3552 GCA_964658145.1 uncultured Stigonema sp. | reverse complement strand
TACTCCCCACTCCCTACTCCCCAATTTCATCAGACTTTCGGCAAAGTTGATTCGGGCATAGATTGCCGTGCGACTGAGGGGCAAGTCGGCAAGCTGAGTTTGGATTTGGGGCAACAACGCCTCAACTGCACTGACTTGCTTGGTTTGCAGCAGTAGCGTCAGTTGATTAATTTGAGCATCAATGCGGGTAGTTGGTGAGGTGGCAGTGTTGGCAGCTTGTCGGTAGAATTCTATAGCTTTTTGGGTATGCTGCTGGGCGCGGGCTGTGTTGCCTAGACTAAGTAGAACTTCTGCGATCGCTTGTTTATCTGGTAGTGATGAAGCTAGTGCTAAACTTTGTTCCAAGACTTTTCGGGATTCTTCTAAATCACCTGTAATACGTAATACATTACCGATACTACGTAGCCCTGTTACCTTAAGCAGCGAGTTAGGTTGGTTTTGCAAAAGCTCAGTAGTCTCACTAAGCGTCTTTTGGGCTTGACGATAAAGCCCCAAGGTTTGCAAAGCCTGCGCTTGATTGATGCGGTTACGAATAACAGCATTTTTTGATCCTACTTTACCATAAATGTCAACTGCCTGTCCCCAAGTATTTAGGGCATCTTCAGGTTTTGCCAGAGCCAATTGCAGGCGACCTTTGATATCTAGAGCTTGGGCAAGGATTTGGGAGCGCTCTTTTGTGTTTGTATGTTGGGCGGTTTGTAATAGATTGAGACTTTGGGCGATCGCACCAGAAGCCTCAGTCCACCGTCCCAGTTGCTGATCAGCTAATGAAAGATTGCTGAGTGTCATAGCTTGCCTCAGTGCATCCCCATTAGCTTTGAACGCACTCACCGCCTGTTGCCATATCGCAACTGCCTCAGCAAACCGTTCGGCTTCATAGAATTTTCTCCCCTGTTCAAGCAAGTTTTGTGCATCAGGAGAGCTTTGAACAATGGAGTTTGCCGCAGTCATATGAGCAAAAGTGGGGTGCAATAACCCCGCGCCCAAGAACATAGCCAAAAGCAGCAGTACACTTACGAGGCTTTTGATTCTGCGAAATCTAGATTTTTTCCTTGCCATGTTTTAGCCCTCACTCGCGTAGCGTCTTTGCAATTTGCATCCTGAGCGATCGCTCCTCCAATTATTAACCAACTGAAGATCCCTAATTTCCAGCCCCAACGCCGTCTGCATAGAGTCATTCTGGACATTGCATCCCTCTATTCGTAGTAGTTGAGTACACTACAATCTGTTACTGTTCAGTTTAAACGGGAAGCAAACGCTATTGATTATTCAGGATAGTTACGAATAGTTGCGATGCGATCGCTTGGGTATACTGACATCTTGCACCTTAGTTTGGCATAAAACTGCTGCGCCAGAACCGAGAACGCGGAGGGATGTCGGCTTTGGCTTCAATCACAATCACGAGAACGCACTGCCAAATTATCAGGCGGGGGGTTTATTTGACGAACACTAATCGTGGTTTACTTAATGTTGAGGCGTCTGCAAGCATAACTGGGGGATAGTGCAATGTCCGGAAGAGTGCGTACTGGGGGTCGGTGGTTTGTGGGGATGGCGATGGGTGGTGCGATCGCTTTGGGGACAAACTGTGCGTTCTGCACTTTGTGCAGTAGCGAAGCTATCGCTCAAATTACCCCTGATAGGACTTTACCCAACAACTCCACCGTCACAAGAGACGAGAACACCTTCAATATCAATGGAGGAACCCAAGCAGGACGCAACTTATTTCACAGCTTTCAAGAGTTCTCTGTCCCCACTGGTTTCACGGCTTCTTTCAATAATGCTGCGGATATTCAGAACATCTTCGGTCGGGTGACGGGTGGGTCAGTATCTAACATTGATGGGTTAATTAAAGCTAATCCTACAGCTAACCTGTTTCTGATTAATCCCAATGGGATTATTTTTGGGAAAAATGCCTCACTAAACATTGGTGGCTCGTTTGTGGGGAGTACGGCGAGTAGCTTGAAATTTGCTGATGGCACAGAGTTTAGTGCAAAAACTCCTCAAACAACACCGTTGCTGACTATCAGTGTACCCATTGGTCTGCAATATGGGACGAATCCGGTTCGTATCCTTAATCAGTCCCAAGCGACTAATAGCAGCGGTAAAGTTGTTGGTTTGCAGGTACAGCCAGGTAGAACCTTGGCTCTTGTGGGCGGCGATGTGCGTTTGGATGGCGGTACTTTGAATGCTCAAGATGGTCGAGTGGAGATAGCAGGTGTAGCAGGACCAGGAGCGGTAGGGCTTTTTGTTGATGGTAATGGTCTGCGTTTGAGTTTTCCCGATGTGGTGGCACGAGCTAATGTGTACCTCGACAATCGTGCTGAAGTGAATGTCCGCGCCTCTGGTGGCGGTAGTATTGCTATCAATGCTCAGAACTTGAATCTGACGCAAGGAAGTAAACTGGAAGCCGGGATAGCGTCGGGGTTAGGTTTAGGTGACACTAAGGCAGGCAATATTGAGATTAATAGCACTGGTAATGTCTCCTTGAATGGAGAAGGTAGTGGTGCATACAATCAGGTAGAATCAAACGCCATTGGCAACGCAGGCAACATTAACGTTACGGCGGGTTCACTGTTTGTCACCAATGGAGGTGAATTGAATACGAGTACATTGGGACAAGGAAATGCGGGCAATGTGAACGTTAACGCCCGTGATACAGTCTCCTTTGTTGGGGAGAGTCCCAATAATCGTTCCAGCCGTGTTTACAGCCGGGTAGAAAAAACAGGCGTGGGGCAAGGAGGTGATATTTATATTAAGACAGGGTCGCTCTCAGTGAGTGATGGCGCTTTCCTAAGTGCTATTACCTTTGGAATAGGGGACGCAGGCAACGTGACTATTGATGCCCGCGATACAGTCTCCTTTGTTGGGGCGGGTCCTCCTACTGACAATTTTTTTCCCAGTGGTGCTTACACTCAAGTAATCGGGGATGCCAAGGGTCACGGAGGTAATGTCAATATTACGACAGGTTCGCTCTTCGTTACCAATGGTGCTCAGTTGATCACGAGTACTAGAGGACAAGGAAATGCGGGTGCTACACCCTCAGCTAACCCTGTCAGCGGATCGACATTGCTACTATCAATACTAGCAAGATTGCTGACGGTAGTCAAACCCAACCCGATGACAGATTCGCCAAAGTCAGACTCCAAGTTGGTAGTAGACGTTGAGAGTGGTACCTCCAGTGTAAAAGCACCCTGGATAGCATTGGGCATTCCAGTAATTCCTACATAGCTATCCAAAGCAGAAGTACCACTATTCAACACAGACTCCATCAAAGAGTTTTGTTGTGATAAAGCCGTCCCATCCAAAGGGATTGTTCCAGAAAAATTCATACTTAACTATATAAAAGTAAACTTTAATATCAAATCAGTCAGCGCAGATTAGGTAGGCGGCGATCGCTTCAACTTAGATAAAGTTGTCTTGGATGCGATTAGCTGCTTTATTGCCTAATTCCTCTTCAATATTCTGAGATTGAGTTTATTAATTCAAATGTTTCCAACTTATTCTTTATGCATAACTTCATGAGTTATGTTTTTATTTTTTAAATTTTTGTTT
>CAZZYE010000935.1:0-3553 GCA_964658145.1 uncultured Stigonema sp. | reverse complement strand
AGTCCCCTACGGCGGGAAACCCGCCGTAGGGGCTGTCTCACCATTAGCAATTAGCAATTAGCAGTTTTCACTAATTACTTTAATTTATTCACAGCTTTTTGGATGAATCGATTTGTTTTGGCAGCAATGCTTGGCGGTTTTAGTTGCTTTGGTTTTTTATCTGGATGCTTCAAAAAGCGATAATGTAAAAACTCATCTTGGTGACGGATCTTAACTTCTTCACCTTGAGACAACCGCGTAAACTCAATAGAAGGATAGCCCATATAGTGAAGACGATGAATTGGTTTTAATCCCTGTTGGTTGTAAAGAATATTATCAATGTTTACGAATGGATCTGCATTCGCACAGTTGCCAGTTCTGTCTTCACCATTAGGGCTGAGTGTAAAGTTAAATAGTGGGCGATCGCTCCTTAAAGTTATGTAAGTAAATAAATCTGCATCACACCACCAAGCAATATCGTTAATCCATTCGACTTCCTTGTCGTCAATCAATCGTTTTTTTAGCTTTTCTAACTCTTCAACACCAAAAATACCTTTTTTTGAACCAAAAAAACTAGAGCAGTGTATTTTACCTCTGATTTCCGATTCAGACAAAGACATTTTTTGCTCTACCACTGACAAGTAGAAAGCTGCCACAGGAGTAGGTTTTGCGTGTTCCCAGTCATCAAACACAAAGTCGTAGCGATCTAGTTTATCTAAAACCTTATGTAGATTACTCATTGCTAAACTATCAGCATCATAAAATACAAATCTTTCAAATTTCCCATCAAAGGCACACATTTTTCGGATTAAGTTATTTTTTTTATTCCATTGGATAGAAGGTTGTTTGTTCTGACTTGACCTAGGATGAGCGTTCCAGACTTGATACGCAAAATCTTCCCAGCGTTGTATTGATGCAATGTCCTCAAACAGAGCAACGTTTGGTCTAGAACTTACTTCTTGCTTAACCTTATATAATCTTTCATCATAGGGAATAATACAAACAGGAATATCTGGACTAATATTCACCTCAATACTGTTGAGCAATGCCACTAATTGATCGTAAACAGCATCATTGGCAAGCGTATAAATACCGAAAGATTCCATACTCCTAATCCTCTTTGACCAACAAATCTAGTCTTGTTACAGTTATATAGTTCCCTATATATAGGATTCCTAAATCAGAACGTGAAAAATATATATGTAGTGTAGGGTGGGCACTGCCCACCATATCCTGGTTTTGGTGGGCAGTACTCACCCTACGTGTATTTCAAAATTAAAATCTGATTCCTATATCTGCCAACGTAACAGTTTTTTGTATGACTCTCATATAATCAGTTGCATGAACATCTTAATGTTATCTTCTACATTTCCCTATCCACCAACGCGGGGGGGAACTCAAGTAAGGACGTTGAATTTACTCAAGTATCTCAGTCAACACCATGCTATCACTTTGGTAACTCAACGGGAAGTTGATGTTACGGATACTGAAATCGCAAAATTACAGGATAGTGTTGATAATCTGGTGATTTTCAATCGCCCTCCTGATGGTAACTCAGGGAAAATACTTGGTAAACTCCAGCGCTTCAGTACATTTATACAACAGGGCACACCGCCGAGTGTGTTAAACCGCTACTCTGCTGAGATGCAAAACTGGGTTGATGTCTTTGTGGAAGCAAGAAAGTGCGATGTCATTACCTGCGAACATAGCGTCAATGAAATTTATGTGCGATCGCACTTCCAAAAACAGCTAAAGACCGTAGTCAATATTCATAGTTCTGTCTACGGTGCCTGTCGCAACCAGCTAGAAACTGGCATTTCTGAAAATAGATTCAGAGAAACAATTAATTTACCACTTTTACGGCGTTACGAGCAACGCTACTGCTCTAAATTCTCGGCGCTTGTGGTTACAACACAAGAAGATAAAGTCCAACTACAAGAATTTAACCCCAACAGTGAAATTACAGTTATCCCCAATGGCGTAGATTTGGTTTCATTTCCCAACCGCACTACCGATCCAGGAGGACACCGCTTAATTTTTATTGGTGCAATGGATAATTTAGCAAATATTGATGCTGTTTGCTTTTTCAGCAACGAAGTCTTGCCACTCATTCAAAAACTTTACCCTGATACAACTTTCGATATTGTTGGTTCTCGTCCTGCACCCTCCGTTTTGGCACTGCAAGACCAACCCGGAATTACTGTGACCGGGCGTGTGCCTTCAATGGTACAATATCTACATCAAGCAACTGTCTGCGTCGTGCCAATGCGGACAGGGTTTGGCATTAAAAATAAAACCTTAGAGGCAATGGCAGCAGGTGTACCAATAGTGGCAAGCGATCGCGGTTTAGAAGGACTAGCCGTAGATCAAGCAAATATACCACTAAGAGCGTTACGAGCAAATCAACCAGCAGACTATGTTTCTGCCATTAGTCAACTATTTGAAAACCCGCAATTGCGCTCTAAATTGTCTCATAACGCCAGACAACTGGTAGAAACAGAATTCACTTGGGAAAGTGCTGGTAAGCGTTACGAGGAAGTGTGTTTTAATAGCTAACTGCTAATGGCTAATGGTGAGACAGCCCCTACGGAGGGAAACCCTCCGTAGGGGACTGCGAACCCGAAGGGCTAATTGCTATTAGCTATTAGCAGTTAGCAAATTGCATTACTGTTGCATCGAAGGTGCAGTAAAAATTCTACTGGGTATTAAAATTCGTGGATTAGGGTTAGTTGCACCGCCCTTAGTTTTGTCAGAGGAGGCGTTACTAGCTGCATCAGAAACAACAACTGGTTTGCTATTAGTAGAACTGCCAGAATTACTGAAGTTAGACGTTGGAGTCTTATCTGTGGTAGCAGTTGATTGTGAGGATAAGATTATTCTATTATTATTTGTGTTTGAGTCTCCCGCAGTTTGAGCTAAAGACCGACTAACAATACCAGCAGAACTCAGAGCTAATAAAAGCGATATTACATTACGAATAGATGGATGCATTGCGATTACTAAAATTTGGTTGATAAAATGACATAGGCTTGTAATTGTGCTGTCTTCGCTTTTTGAGAGCACTGTAGCGCAACTACGAACCAGTAATAAGTTATTGCGCCGACCTACTTAAATAGGATTTTTGTTTCTTCAGTCGCTACAGGCATTTTTAATAGATGCACATAGAAACAATCTGAATTTTGATTGAGAAGAATACTGCGCAACTATTTACAATTTAGTTGCAGATATATTGTTTCTCCAAGAGAAATATCACGGAAATATAGTAGTTATTTTAATGCTTCTCTAAAAAAGTTATTTATTCGTAGGTTTAGCTAATGTAAGATAAAATTACATGAACTCTTTATCGCTTATTCATAAAGTAAATCTGAAATCTGTAGGGTGCGTTAACGGAGTGTAACGCACAGTCACGCGGACGTTGCCTCAATACGGTTCGGATAAGATAACTCACATCTTGCACCTGACGACTGTAAGTCGCGCGCCAGTCGCCTACGGAGGGAAACCCTCCTGCAGCGCTGGCTTGGCTACACAGACAAAACCCCTTCGGGTTCGCCAGTCCCCTACGGAGGGTTTCCCT
>CAZZYE010000934.1:0-3557 GCA_964658145.1 uncultured Stigonema sp. | reverse complement strand
TGGAAAACCTCTCTCCAAACCTCTCTCCTACAAGGAGAGAGGCTTTGAATTCTCCTTGGGAATTGGCAACGTAACGGCGAAATTTGACTTGAGTCTTTTCATGAGAGAGACTCAACTAGGACTAGAGGGATATTGGGAATATAACAGTGATTTGTTTGACAATGAAACAATTGCTAGGATGGCAAGGAATTTTCAAACACTGCTGGAGGGTATCGTTGCTAATCCCGATCGCCGCCTTTGGGAATTGCCAATCTTGACGGAAGCCGAACGGCATCAGCTACTGGTGGAATGGAATGATACCCAGAAAGATTACCCCAAAAATGAGTCGATTCAGCAGTTATTTGAGAGCTTTGTCGAGAAAACTCCTCATGCTGTTGCCCTCGTTTTTGAAAATCAGCAACTAACCTACCAAGAGTTAAATCGCTGTGCCAATCAATTAGCTCACTATTTACAAAAATTGGGGGTAGGACCTGAAGTTTTAGTCGGCATCTGTGCAGAACGTTCTGTAGAAATGATTGTGGGACTGTTGGGCATTCTGAAGGCGGGGGGTGCTTATGTGCCTTTAGATCCTAGCTATCCTCAAGAACGCCGAAAATTTATGCTCCAAGATGCACAAATTCCAGTACTATTGACGCAAGAAAAGTTTGTTAAAGATTTTCCGGACTTCCCAAACCCAATAATTTACCTGGATAATCACTGGGAAATCATTGCTCAAGAAAGCGAAGAAAACCTGAATTGCAGTGTAAAAGCCGACAATTTAGCCTATGTAATCTACACTTCTGGCTCTACAGGCGAGCCGAAGGGAGTTGCTGTGGCTCACCGAGCTGTCAATCGCCTGGTTTGCAACACAAACTATGTAAAATTGGCAAGCTCTGATAAAATTGCCCAAGCCGCGAATACTTCCTTTGATGCAGCGACATTCGAGATTTGGGGAGCATTACTTAACGGCGCTCAGCTTGTTGTCATTAGCAAAAATGTTACTCTTTCACCTCACGAATTTGCCTTACAACTACAACAAAAAGGCATCAGCGTTTTGTTTTTGACCACTGCCTTATTCCAACAGCATGCCAGAGATGTTCCGCAAGCTTTTGCTTCGTTGCGATACTTGCTATTTGGCGGCGAGAGTGTTGATCCCAGATGGGTTCAAGAAGTTCTCAAAAATGGTTCGCGATCGCAATTGCTTCATGTTTATGGTCCTACAGAAAGCACAACATTTTCTTCTTATTACTGCGTACAAGAATTACCAGAATCAGCCACATCTATTCCCATTGGTCGTCCGATTACGAACACGCAGATTTATCTACTAGATGCCCATTTACAACCTGTGCCTATTGGCGTTGTCGGGGAATTGTACATCAGGGGTGATGGACTGGCGCGAGGTTATTTCAATCGCCCTGAACTAACAGCCAAGAAATTTATCTCTAACCCCTTTAGTCATGAAGAAGGAGCCTATCTCTACAAAACCGGTGACTTAGCTCGCTACTTGCCCAACGGTAATATCCAGTTTCTTGGTCAGGTTGATCATCAGGTAAAGATTCGCGGTTTTCGCATCGAACTAGGAGAAATTGAAACGGTGCTGAGTCAACATCCTGATGTGAAAGAAACAGTAGTTATTGCCCAGTCAGACTATCCTGGCAACAAACGTTTGGTGGCTTATGTCGTTCCACAACAGGAGAAGCCGGAACACATAGTGACAATCAATGCACTGCTTCGCTTCTTAAAGCAGAAGTTGCCCGAGTACATGATGCCCTCAACTTTCTTACTGCTAGACGCTTTGCCTCTAACTCCTAACGGCAAGATAGACCGCCTCGCTTTGCCAGTGCCTTCTAGGACACAACTCAAAGAGAACTCGGAAATTGTTGCCCCTCGTACTCTGACCGAGGAGATGCTAGCACGTATCTGGGCTGAAGTTCTTGGTATTGAATCCTACCATAGAGGAAGTAGCGAGATCAACATCTACGATAATTTTTTTGAATTGGGTGGTCATTCCCTGGTTGCGACTGTTCTGATCACTCGGATACGGCAGGTTTTTCAGGTGGATCTGCCTTTGTGGCGGTTGTTCGAGTCTCCCACTATAGCTGGGCTAGCTGAGGGCATTGAAACTGAGCGCCAGACGAACATGGGTAGGCATCAAACAAAACTAAAGCCCGGGTCAACTCTTGTTCCAATTCAGTTTGGCGGCTCTAAAAGACCATTTTTTATGGTACCAGGCGGAGTTGGTGGCGAATTTGAATTGATCATTTACGCGAAGTTGGTGTACGAGTTGGGTCAAGAACAACCAGTGTACGGGTTACAAGCGCGTGGTTGGGATGGAAAACAAAAGCCTCACACCCAAGTTGAGGTTATGGCTGCTGACTACATTCAAGAAATCCGTACTATACAACCCGAGGGTCCCTACCTTCTGGGGGGTGAGTGCATAGGAGGAATCGTGGCTTTTGAAATGGCGAGGCAACTCCAAGCACAAGGTCAAAAGGTAGGCTTATTAGTCTTAATGGATACTCTACTTCCAAGTCATATTCAAAAGCTAGGTTACTTTCTACAAAGAATCATCTCTAAAGTAAAAAGAGTAGGAAGAATCCGCTATCACTTAACTAAGCTTTTGCAACTTAATTCAGGATTGCGACCTGACACTTTCAACAAAATACGAAAAGCCAAAGATTTACTGGTTGCGCAAAGCTATCGCACAGTTCTCATACGTTACAGACCACGAACTTACAACGGTAGAATTACTTTACTGGTTAATGAGGATAATTATCAAGAAAATCCGAGCATGGGTTGGGATCATCTAGCTACTGGAGGTTTGGAAATTCATAAAATACCAGGAAATCACGACTCTTATCTCGGAGAATATGTCCAGACTACGGCTGAAAAGTTAAAGGCTTGCCTTGATGCAGCACAGGCAGATGATTGAGGCTTTAAGTCAATACGGTTCAGTTAAAGCTAAAAGCAGAAACAGAAAAGCCCCTTCATATCATGTTCGGTAAATGACTTATCATTTAAGTTTGACCTCGAGAACGCCTTTGACTTGCGTCAAAGTCTCCCCGGACCTAATAGGGGAGGGGTTGGGGGAGAGGTTCTTTATTATAAGTATTAAGCGCGAACTTGATATCAAACGGAACTCTAAAGGGGTGGTGTTGACATGCATGCCCACTTCATAACAAAGATTTTATTGCTCAATTCTGTGAAAAATCTGTGAAGCGTGTCGTATAAACGGCAGAAATTCTTTGTAGTACGTTAGCTACTCAGACATTTCGATCTTTAACGCAGTACGCTTGGTGTTAAGGCTTTGATCAGAACTAGCCCACGCCCTTCGGGTTCGCCAGTTGCCAGGGCGCGGGAAACACTCGTGTCGGCGCACTGGACTCACCAGTCGCCTCTGTCGGGAAACACTCGTGTCGGCGCTTACGCTCCCCTAAAAAAGGGGGGAAAAAGCCCCCCTTTTTTAGGGGGGTTGGGGGGATCTAGGACTTACGCATTGACAGAAATCATCAAATATGCACTAGAAATTAAGAAACCCTTAACGTTTGATTTTTCCACAAATGAGAGTGTTCCCGTCC
>CAZZYE010000933.1:0-3557 GCA_964658145.1 uncultured Stigonema sp. | reverse complement strand
ACAGTGTGGGGCGGAGTCCAAACACAATTCAGGTTTATGCTTACAACCTCAAGCTGTTATGTTTGTTTTTGCGGGATTCAAAGGTAGGTTGGCGTGAGGTTTATCTGGAAGAACTATCAAACTTTATTCATTGGTTGAGAAACCCGAATGCTGGAGTTTTATCTATTCAGCAAGAAGTTTCTAAGCGCTGCGAGAAAACTATCAATCACTGCCTAACAACTGTTTGTGGATTTTATGATTTTCACTCTTCGTATAGGAGAAACTGTTGGGGTTGATGCTTATCGCTATAAATTACAGCCAGGTGGTAAATATAAGCCTTTTTTACACCATATTAGTAAGGGTAAAGAGGTTAAGACACGGCTATTAAAAATCAAAGAACCCTCGACATTCCCTGGATGTTTAACGCCTGAACAAGTTAACACCTTGGTTGAAGCTTGTAATACATTGCGTGACAAATTTTTAATTAGACTGCTATACGAAACAGGACTAAGAATAGGTGAAGCACTGGGGCTAAGACATGAAGATATGGTTACTGGTACTCACAATGAAATTCATATTGTACCAAGACTAGATAATATTAACCATGTTAGAGCTAAGTCGGGAGTAGAGCGGACAGTTCATGTTAGCAAAGAGCTAATGCAATGGTACTCAGCCTACCTGTGTGATGAGTACCCACAAGATATTGATTGTGACTTTGTTTTCGTCGTGATAAAAGCTCTTGTTAAGGGTGAACTTGGTAGACCATTGGCTTATAAGACTGTTGATAGTTTGTTTAGAAGATTATCAAAAAAAACCGGGATGAAAGTTAATCCTCACCTCCTGAGGCATAGCCATGCGACTGAACTGATTAGAGCAGGTTGGGATATGAGCCGCGTTCAAAAACGATTAGGACATACTGATATTCAAACAACAATCAACACTTATGTTCATCTAAAAGATGACGATTTGAAAGAAGCCTATAAAGAATACTTGCAGTCTCAAAGCCAAAATAAATAAATGCAATCAAAATCTAAAGCTAATAAACAAGTTAACTTAGAGCTAGTAGAAAATCATCCAAAAACATTTTGTCGTCACTGTGGAAGTAGCAAATATTATAAAAAAGGTCGCAAGGCAGGTAAACAACGTTATTTATGTTTGGTTTGTCGCCGTTATTTTAGTGAAAATTTTGACTATGTAAACTATAAACCTAACTATTTAAAGTTAGGGGATGATGTTTGGGATGCCTCCTCCCTTGGAGTCAAAGTAAGAGATTATACAGGAGAGACTAAATTAGTTTTTTTATATTTTCAGCAAGAATGGTTTAAAGATACTGTTAAAAAATTTATTAGATATCAGGCTATTAGCAAATCGTTTGGGCAATTACAAAAATATGTTCGGCATTTGGGCAAGTTTGCTAATTTTCTTGAAACCCATTATCCTTCAATCAATTTTCCAGAATTCAACAGAAAAGTTATCATTGATTTTTTGGATTTTTTAAATCGAAACAATCTCTGTGTTGAAACAAGAAATAAACACATAAGTACGCTCAAAACTTTCTTGGAAATTGGAAATATTAATTTATGGTTTGATGTTCCAGCTTATTTAATTAGACCTGAAGATTACGCAAAACGAACTAAGCATCTTCCCAGATATATACCTGAAGAGGTAATGCAACAGTTAAATCAACACTTAGAAAAGTTACCAGAGCCAGTGATGAGAATGGTATTGGTAATTCAAGAAACAGGACTTAGAATTGGGGAGCTTTTGCAGTTACCAATAAATTGCTTAAAGTTTGATGCGTTGCGCGAGCCATACATTCAATATATGAATTGGAAAATGAATAAAGAAGATACTAAACCCATTTCTCCTGAATTAGCACTCGTTATTCAAGACCAGCAGCAATACATTAGACAACATCTAGGAGAAAGTTTTGAATATTTGTTTTCAGCTAGATATACAGGTCGCTTTCGTGATAAAAATCCTTTTCACCCCAAGCCTAAATTAATGCGTGATAACACTTTTATAGGTTTTATCAAACAACTAGCAGAAGACTTTGACATTAAAGATAACTTAGGTAACCGTTGGAATTTCCAAACTCACCAATTTCGACATACAGTCGGTTGTAGAATGGTGAATCTTGGCGTACCACTCCACATTATGAGCGCGATATTTAGGTCATGAATCACCCGCAATGACAATGATATATGCTCATATTCATGATGAGACTCTTAGAAAGGAGATTGAGAAATACCACGAATCAAGGGTCGTTAACTTTAAAGGTGAATCTGCCGAGTTAGGCGAAACGATATTATCTAGCAATGATGACTTAGAATGGTTTAAGAAGAATGTCCAAGCTAGAGCATTAGAACATGGATACTGTGCTAGACCTAAGGTATTAGGTGATTGTGATATTCCTGGTTTTGATGGTTGCTATAATTGCCCACATTGGAGAACTAATCAAAACTTTTTACCTATTTTGAAAGATACCTTAGAGCGTACTAACAATATTTTAAGAAAAGCTCAAAGTTGTGGTTGGGAGTTACAAGTTCATAAAAATACACCTGTCAAAGAGAATTTAGAGAAAGTCATCAAAACCTTGGAAACAGATAATGACTAACAGAAAGATTGAAGCTTTGCAAGAAGCAGCAGCACAGAAAGCTAGAGAGTCCGCATCACGAGTAGAAAAAGCACTTGAAAAGATAATAAAACAAGGTCAAATAATTAGTTTTAAGTCTGTTGCTCAAGCAGAAGAATGTATCCACAGCTTACTTGTACAAACAGTCTGATTTGAGAAGTAGAATTGAAAAACTGCGTGACCAGCAGAAGCAACGACCATTCTCTAAACAAACTCCACCAGCGTTACTATAATTCTAAATCCGTAATGATTTCCACATTCCGGTCAGAAAACAAACGGTTAAGAGCAGAGATAGAGGGACTACGCCGAATTAACGAAGGTTTAACTGGTAGACTTTATCAACTTCAAGGAGCTTCGGAATTAGCGGAACGGCTCAAGGCTGAAAATGCTGATATCAAACAACAATTGGAAGAATGTCGTCAACAAGTGCAGCCAACTACGATATTGCCAGTAGCTACTTCAAAAGTAACATCGTTAGAAAAGAAAAGAACAGAACGTTCAAATATTAGCGAGCAAGTTAAACAGCAACTTGATTCCTTGGGCATTCAGCTTAATTCAACTTTAACTAAAGCTCTTTTATCCGTTTCATCAGAAACTGTTTTAGACGCTATAGAAGCATTTAAAGAGGCTTTAACTGATCATAATATTGAAAAACCTGGAGCATGGCTAAAACGAGCCATTGAACAAGGCTGGAAACCTAACGGTCAAGGTAAAATCAAACCGGAGTTAGAGGTATTTAACGAGTGGTATCCAAAAGCCAAACAGAAAAAATTAATCCAAGCTAGTCAAACTACTAAAGAGGGTATTCTAATTTACACTAACGATGAAAATTGGATACCTTTCTCAGAGATATTAGCTAGGTATCCGCTCGAAACGTTGTAGAAAATGAAAATAACGTAAAACCCATACTGTATATACGTTATATACGTTATAGACGACATAA
>CAZZYE010000932.1:0-3562 GCA_964658145.1 uncultured Stigonema sp. | reverse complement strand
CAGCCTGACTCATACCACTGCATACTTGACTATTTATGTCAATGCGTAAGTCCTATAAACCATCATCTCAAAGTAATGAGCCAATTGAGTTATTGGTGACGGGTGAGCAAAACGGGTATCGCGTACCAGATGCCAGCACTGCCACAGGCACCAATACACCGATTTTGGAAACGCCATTTTCGGTGCAAGTGATCCCACAGGATGTTATTCGCGATCAGCAAGCTCGCAACTTTGGCGTATTTTGATGTCAGTAAGACAAATGTCCCTGTCACCGACCCTAATAATCAGCTTTTTTCTGTTGCTTCGGGCGAGCAACGCAGTCGGGGCATAGAATTTGACCTGTCGGGCGAGATTCTTCCTGGCTGGAAGATTATCGCTTCCTATGCCAATATCGACGCGCAAGTAACAGCCGATACCAATCCTGCCAATATTGGCAAGAAGCTATATAACGTTCCTGCTAATAGTGCCAGTCTCTGGACTACCTATGAAATTCCCAGTGGCAGTTTGCGGGGCTTAGGGTTTGGCGCGGGCTTCAATTATGTGGGCGATCGCCTTAACGATTTAGCAAATACGTTTTCTCTGGGAAGCTACTTCACCACTGATGCCGCCATTTTTTACAAGCAGGATAAATGGACAGTGGCACTTAACTTCCGCAATATTGGCGATGTTAAGTATGTGGAAAGTAGCGGTAATACCCGTACATCAGGCGGCTATTTTGGCGATCCGTTTACTGTGATTGGCTCTGTTTCTGTGCGATTTTAACTCCAAGGTATTAAATTGGGTAATGAGCATCATGTGTATAACCGAATTCGGTCGTTTCATCTCGTAGAATTGACCACGTGGTAAGGGCGCGGTTTCCGCGCCCCTACGGTAAGGTGGTCTACCCAAATAAATATTCGACGCGGAGCCAATTTGTGACCATCAATGCGTCCCCCACAAAACGATTAGACCAGCATTATGACGGAAAAATCTCACAATTACGCGAATTCGGTTATGTTGATCTCGTTGCCAGATCCATTAATGACAGTGGCACCATAGCAGGTATCGTAGACAATGTCGTCGGGCGGGATTTTGAACAGGGTTTTGTGTGGACAAAAAATGCTAAATCAAGTTACGACGGAGTCTCGGCTCAGTCCCATTGATAAAAGTTGGGCGAGCGCTGATGATCTTTGGGTTGATGATAGCGATTGCTGTAGCGGCTTGTATTCTGCCTCAGGTATTGTGCTTTTCTTAACTAAAATCGCGCAACATTTTTTTAATTTCAATGTTGTGCAATTCTTCCTGACCAATCATGGTGCGAGCGAATTCTTCTAGATAAATGCTGGCATCTTCCACTGTAGAGAGCAAATCTTTATAAAGATTCAAAGCTTTTTTCTCATGGTTGAGACTCTCCGCCAGAATATCCTGTACGGTGTGTTTGTAAGTTTCCTCCATCGGCGCAATCCGCAGGGTGGGATGCCCCTCTAAACCTGTGAGAATTTCTCCTACCTGTTGGGCATGAATTAGGGATTCATTCGCCTGCGCTTTGAAAAAATCCACAATTGGAATCCGGTTGGGTCCAGTCACCATTAAGGAATAGTGGGTATAACGCACTACCCCAGCGAGTTCAAATTCCATGATGGAATTCAGTAAGTTGATAGTTTTTGTCTGGTCAAAGTCTTTCATCAATTATTACTAGTTAGTGGTTGTTCGTTATTGCAGCTGATGGGTATAGGGTTAGCCGAGTATCATTTACGAACGTAGGCTGGTATTGGTGTAAGAGCGTTTTAAGCAGGGACTCTAAAGCTTTGATAGACTTGTCTTGATCGGGATTGGGGGTTAGACCAAATCCCGACAAAACAGGGCTTCCTTCACCCACTCGTTAAAAGTCAAGAGTTGATCTTTGAAGGGTGCATCAATTGCCCTGTCGGGGATAATCAGGGTTTACCTTGTTGTATGTCCGGGCAATTTGACTCTTCCCAATTTTCAAGGATAACGTAACGGTCTGATGAATTTTGTTGTCATAGTCACCTTAGTCTAAACCTGGGTCGTTCAAGATTCACCAACTGGATACGCATCCAACTGTCAACGATGGATATGAAGACTACAGCGATCGCATAGTTAGGCACGACGTTCCTCCCTTTGTTCGATAGCATGATTTCGGTCGGCAGATTTTGCCCGGTAGCGATATCGCCACATGACAAAGCCAGTGATGAACAGAATCAATGGTGCAAGTCCCACGAAGACGTAGAGTATGCGGGTGGGCAAACCGCCAAATGTACCGCAGTGTAGGGGAGAAAAGGAGTTGAGGACGCGATCGCCCAGTGGCGACTTCAGGGAATTGTCAACTCGCAAAACCTCACCTGTATACTGGTTGAGATACACACTACTCATGCCGGACTCTAAATTTTCCTGAGGTAGCTGAAAGCGAATTCTTAAAGCATCTTTTGGTAACTTAGGGAAGTAAATGCTCTTGATCGCAGCACCCGGTAAAGCAGCATCGGCAATTTTCAGTTGTTCTGTGAGTGTTAATGGTAACTTACCAGGAATGGGTTTCGATACTGGAGCCTGCGGCTTTTTGGTGAAGGTAACAGCGTAGATAATAGGTTCAGTGAAATCATAAAAGTTCCAGCAAAAGCCAGTGAAAGCTGTAACGGCAAGGAATATCGCTGCAATAATGCCCGCTACTTTATGAAGATCAAAGTTTACACGCTTAGGATGAGCATTCCACTTGATTTTGAAACCTGCAATCAGCTTGCGCCAACCGGGCCAGAGGATGAAACCTGTAATACTGAGAATCAAAAGTATAAATGCAATTATGCCGACAAACTTAGTCCCAGTGTCTCCTGCCATCAAGGCATAGTGGATTTGAAACGTGACACCAACCCACATTTTGTTCCAGTAACGCTCACCCATGATTACACCTGTATAAGGATTTACAAGCAATTCCGTCCAGACATCTTTAGAGTCACTTAACTCTACTTTGTAGGGTGCAGTTGGCATGTTAGGTAAATAAAGCCGATCAAGCTTTAGGTCTCTTCTTGAGACATACGCTGCTTTCACGGTATTTACAACAGACTCTGGGGATAGCAGCACTTGTTGGGGAGTAATATGCCCAAACTTTTAGGCAACAAAAAACTGGTCAATTTCCTTCTCAAACACCAACAGGCTGCCTGTCAAACCGACTATAATTAGCACTAGTCCCACGGCTAAGCCGAGGTAGCGGTGTAGAGTAAATGTCAGGTCGCGTATTTTTTTAGAGTTCATGGTATAGGCTCCGCGATCCCATCCTTAAGTCTTAAACTAAGCAAATAGCAATGGGAGTGTTAGGGTAGTGTCAAAACTTCCACGAAATCGTTCCTAAGACTGTAAAAGGTGCACCAGGAGCTATGCTGGTTCGACCTGTAGACGCCTCAAAATATTTGATATCAAACACATTTTTGAGATTCAACGCAGCTTTGAAATTACCTCTGGTATAGTAGATAGCTGCGTCTACTCTTGTATAGCTAGGAAGTTTAAATGAGTTGTCTAAGTAAGTCGGCGTGAAAAAACCAAACTATGTAAAGATAAATAAATACGGAGA
>CAZZYE010000931.1:2799-3582 GCA_964658145.1 uncultured Stigonema sp. | reverse complement strand
TAATTTTTAATTTTTAAGCAGGGGGAAAGCAACTTGACTGATGCAAGGTAAATAGATATCAGCTTATCATCAGAAATAGGAAGCTGCTCTAACTTATAGTTGTGGCAAAGCTTGAGTTCAACTCCAATTAATAGGAGGTTGCAGCAATGATGAAAGCTGAAGATATCATGACCAAAGAGGTAGTTACCATTCGCGCTTGTGCGACTGTCGCTACAGCGGTGGGGCTGATGAAGGAAAAGGGACTGCGAGCTTTGGTTGTGGATCGTGGTCATGAGAATGATGCCTATGGCATTGTCACCGAAACGGATATTGTCTACAAGGTAACAGCCTACGCAAAAGATCCCAAGCAAGTAAGGGTTTACGAAATTATGAGTAAGCCCTGCATTGTCGTAGATCCTGATTTGAGTGTGGAATACGTAGCGCGGTTATTTGCCAATACTGGTATCCGTCGGGCACCTGTGATTCGAGGTAAGCTGTTGGGCATAATCTCTGTTACCGACATCTTGAGAAAAAGTGACTTTGTAGAAAGTCCAGTATCACTTCTGCTTGAGGAGAAAATTCAAAAAGCGACTAAAGAGGCTCGCGCCGTTTGTGCTACTCACAATGATGTTTCCACCGAATGTGCAACTGCTTGGGATGATGTGGAAGAACTCCGAGCAGAAGTAGCGCATCTGGTGTCAGCAAAAAACTCTTTTGAGGAATACTGTGCGGCAAACCCAGATGCACCAGAATGTCGGAACTATTATGAAGATTAGTTAATGGCTAATTGCTAATTGCTAATTG
>CAZZYE010000931.1:0-2789 GCA_964658145.1 uncultured Stigonema sp. | reverse complement strand
ATTAGCCATTAGCAATTAGCTACTAACAAAATTATCTCTGTGCCACCCGCCTCAGTAACAATGCACCTGTTCCTAAGAATAAAAAGTTGGGCAACCAAGCTCCTATAAAGGGAGAAAACACACCTGCCTGTGCCATCGCACCAGTAATAAAATAAAATAAATAATAAGCAAAAATAACTATAACACTCACACCAAAACTTGTCCCTCGCCCTGTACGCTGGGGTATTGTTCCCATAGCTGCACCAACCAAGCCAAAAACTACACATACAAACGGTAAGGCAAATTTTTGTTGAATCCGAACTTCAAGTTTCCGAATTTTTTGCTCATCACCGCCGAGGCGTACAACTGCCAACTGTTCAAATGCTTGGGCAATATTCATTTCGCCGTAGTCCCGGGTTTTTTCTGCCAGGTCAAATGCTGTGCGGGGTAATTTCAGTTGTTGATGCTCAAACCGTACAATGTTGCGATAAGAGCCATTTGGAGCTACTAAATAGATGATACCGTTGTACATATCCCAGATGTTTTGTGATGCATTCCATTGACCTGCTTGTGCTACGACAATTTGATTCACACCTTCTTGGGAACGATCTATAATCGTCAAACTTTTGAACTGATTACCATCAAACTGATCGGCATAATACAAGCGTGTCAGGATTTTCGGCACACTACCATCTGGTTGTTTTATACCTTCCCTAGTTTCGGGATAGAGGAAGTTATCCTGCTTTGTAATAGTTGGCTTGTCTGACTTTAAGGCTTTCTCTAAGGTGATAGTCGCTTGGTAATTTGCTGCTGGTACAATTTGCTCGTTAAACAAAAATGTCATTCCTGTCACAAAAAAACTCAAAAACACAGCAGTTAGCACCATGCGATAGACACTCACCCCACAGCCCCGTAGGGCAATTAGTTCGCTCTCGCTAGAAAGACGACTGTAGGTCATTAAAGTAGCCAGCAGAGTGGACAAGGGGAAGGCATAAACGATGAAATATGGCAGCTTTAATAAAAAAACATTCACGGCGACGCTGATTGGAAGCCCGCGTTCCACGACTTTCCGTATGAGTTCAAACACAGAGTCAATCGTTACGCCAAGGGAAGAAAAAGCCCCAATACCAAATAAAAACGGCGCTAGCAATTCGCAGGCAAGGTAGCGATCCATGATTGAAAAAGGCAGCAACGAATTGAGGTTGTAGAAAGACTTGTATACTTTAGTCATTGGTCATTAAACCTGGAAGTTAGCACCCAAGTAGTGTTGCCGCACTAGGGGATTATTGTAAAGTTCTTTGGCAGTGCCAGCAGCGAGGATTTGCCCTTCACGCATGATGTAGCCGCGATCTGTGATGGCGAGGGTTTCGCGGACGTTATGATCTGTGATTAAGATACCCATGTTGCGATCGCGCAACCCCGCCACAATTTGCTGAATTTCTGCAACTGCTATTGGATCAACGCCTGCAAATGGCTCATCCAAAAATAAAAATTTCGGTCCTTCCCTTCCAGCTGCTAAGGCTCTTGCTAATTCCGTCCGGCGTCGTTCACCGCCAGACAGTTGAATTCCTTTGCTGTTAGCTACTATTTCCAAACGAAACTCCCGCAATAAACTTTCTACTCGCGAGGACCATTGCCAGCGTGGCACATTAGTTTGCTCTAGCACCAAAAGAATATTTTCCCGCACACTCAGTTGGCGAAAAATACTCGCTTCCTGCGCCAGATAACCAATACCCAGTCGCGCCCTTTTGTGCATTGGTAGTGCAGTAATATCAAGCTTATCCAACAAGACCGTTCCCCGATCTGGTTTTTCTAAACCTGTGGCGATGTAAAAAGTCGTCGTTTTACCAGCTCCATTGGGACCTAGTAAACCAACTATTTCACCTTGAGCTACAGAAAGGTTGACGCGATTCACAATAGCTCGCTTCCCATAAGATTTGTGAATGTTCTCTAAGACAATTTTCACCATTCACGCCTTTTCTGCTACATAACTGCTAACGAGATCGTTTAAAGGCTGGTGTCGCTGGGGCTGGTGTCGTTGCTTGATTGTTAGGGTTGGTGTCGTTGACAATGTAAGTGGTTTCCACCTGCTGGTTAGTTTTGGGTTCAGCGATAAATCGCCCTTCGTCAATCAGATAAACAACTTTCTCACCTCGAATACTATTGCCGCCCTGTTGCAAAATATAGACATTACCACTGAGAATAATGCGGCGTTCTTTGGTAAAGTATTGTATCTGGGCAGATGTTGCCTGAATTCCCCTAGCAGGATACAACATTTGGACATTCCCACGAGCAGTTGCTACTTGGGTTTTGGCGTCATATTCTTGCAAATCAGAATGGATTGTGAGCGGGCGATTGTCCTTAGGTGCTTGTGCAGTCGCGGTTTGCATCGGCGAGGGAAATGTAATCGCGCCCACAAGTACAGCTGGTAACATCAAGGCTAAAGCAACGCGACCCATCTGAAATTTAGGCGATTGATAGCAGGACATCATAGAAATTTAGGTAAGATTTCGGCTTTTATACTAAATTTTCTCAAGTACTTTCTTTAAAAATGAAAGATGAAATGCACACTTTGGACTATTTGAGTGTATCTCCTAGATGAAAGTATAGACGCTTTCCCCACCCTCAAGGTTTCGCGACCAGTCTACTTTTACTGCTAAGGTTGCAAAAGTGCGTGTTTTGGCATGGCAAATTCACCTACGACACCAATAGGATAGCTCAGATTAGCACTTGCTATCGCCCTTCACCCTATAAGGCAATACCGTTCAGTTAAGGCTTTGATCCCCCCTAGCCCCCCTTAAAAAGGGGGG
>CAZZYE010000930.1:0-3583 GCA_964658145.1 uncultured Stigonema sp. | reverse complement strand
GATTTGTGATCCATTCGCATTAACAAACGTCCACACCTCGTCATCATCATTGCCAAAACTGGTAACATCTACGTAGGTGCAGCTATTATGCCAAGGGGAAGCTAATCCTTCACAGATATCATGGACTTTGAAAGACAACTTAAAGAACACTTCTTTGAGAAACTGAATTGGCATCCAATCTAATTCACGGCGGAAAATTGCTCGCTTATTTTTTTCTAGATAAATGACAACGTGATTGATTAAAGTTTCCTTTTGCTCTGGCGACCAGTTGTTAACTGCGCTCGTCAGTATGCTAGCGTTGCTTTCTACTAATTCTGTGATTATCTCCCAATTTTTTGCTTCCTTCATGGATTCGGATAATTTGGCATAATCTGGAGCCTCAAAGTCAGTTTTCTGCGGTAAGAGTGTATGTTCTACTGATTCTGGAGATGTTTTGGTGAGTTGGCTTTCATTATTATGTTCATCAACGTCTTTTTTCCAAAGGTCAGCAGTGCCAACAACTTTGTAGATAGTTGGATCTGGGACGAATTCAATCGAATCACCTTTGCGAGTGTCGGTTTGGCCGTCATAGCAAGTAAATTGCGATGTCTGAATTGAACCAGATGAACAAGATACTTGCTGGATGCCAAGGGTCAGAGGTGGCTCGGTGACTTCCTCAATCCAAGTACTCTCAATTAACTGGCTGGCACCGTCATGCCTTGTTACTTTCAGTGTTTGCGCCGACCCAACATCGCCAGAGACGGATTCAATCCTTATGGGCTGGCCTTCACACCACAGACGGAAGCTCATGGGAAAAAATCCATAAGTTGTGTTGGCAAGAGCCGTATCTCCAACGTTCCACCCTTGTTTGTAACGTTCTGTGGGGAGAATCGGAGGGGGGAGGAGAACCTCGTCTGTCTCTTCAGTCAGTTGTTGGAGGGTATCAATTACATCTCCTTGAACGGGTTCTTCCTGGCTCGCTTGAAGAACAAGCGAGCCATTCAACTGTGCTTGTACGGCAGTTTTTTTATCCTTACTCAGGATGGCAGGCTCATCTGTTGACGCTGCAGGTATCTGGGAGCTTTCAAGGGAAACCTCTTGTACTTCTAAACCTTTTGACTCTTTTTGACGGTAAGTTTTTAACTCTGCTTGAGCCACGGCTTGCTCGTCATCGGTAATAGGGATAGCAAAGGAGGGTAGTTCTACTGTTTGCGATTGATGATTACCTAACGTCTGACCGTGGAGCCACTGCAATGGCGACAACCCAGATTCCTTCCACTTGCGCTCTAGCTCTACTGCTTCTGGGCAGCCGGGAATCTCGATTCTCAGCTTGCCCACTCCCCCTTTCTGTCCGCCAATAAATCGGATTGGTTTGACTTCTTTGGGGACTGCTGGTTTTTTGAGTTCTTTCATTTTCTGAGCGACTGTTGCTTGGGTGTCGTCTGGGGCGATCGCGTCTCTGACGGGTTCACTTCTGTGTTGCCCTAGTTGCACGAGCATCGGTAGTCCCAACCGAGCGGCAACAGATGAGGGAATTTCATCGGCAGCTTCAATCGCCTTAACGAGTTTGCGAACTTGAGTTTTCTCTAAGTTAGCTGACTCTATCAGCTGATTAAATTTGCGCTTAGCACCCGCCTTTGTTTCAGCAAATATTCTCCCAGCATCTAAGAGGAGATTGTTCGCTTGTTCCCACAACTCGGCGGCTCTTTGAATGTCGGCGTCGGGAGAAGGCGTGGGGGCTAGAGTGAGGGGTGGGGCGATCGCTGTTGCTAGTACCATGCTATGATTGCTCCTGCACAATAATTCTATGTAAGACGCCTCGCAAACTGGCTAGTCAGGGGGCGTCTTTCTTAGTTCTTTGAGCTTGCTTGGATAAGTTAAATACATGGAGGCTCACGCGTGTGGAGCAATTACGGCCCCAGAGCAAAAATCATTTGCTCTCTTTGCAGAAGCCAGAGCCTGGGGTCTGCAATCTAACGGCAGTCCCATTGCTTTGCATACCAAGGCAGCTGCAAAGTGGCTGATGGTAATCCTACGGCTTTCGTAATCCATGACTTACTTTCGCCTCCTTCCTTCCGCTAAAAACTTCACTTGCATCAGGGTTTTGATGATTGCGAAGAGCCGGAGAATGCATTTTCCGGCAACACTAGCCTTTGTTGTGTGTCGTTTTTTGGTTCAACTAAAAATATATTAGTTGATAATTTCAACAAAAATCAACAAAGTTGAAGAAAAGAAAAAATGTTTTAACACGTTTATGCTTGAAACAGAGTTCAGATCAACACAAATGCATGGCGACAAATAGGGAGCGGGTCATGTTCACCTGTGAACCAAAAACAAAGGAGGAATTAGAAGCTTGGGCAAATGAGACGGGACGTACTCTTAGTAACTTGTGTGAGCAAATTATTTTGGATTCGATCGCCGCTCAGCGAGGCAAAAATCTTCGCACACCTACACAGCCAGACGAACGTGAGCCGACGGATATTCACGAATTAGTACGGGAAAACCGCAACAGGCTCAAAGGATTAGGGATCAAGAACCTCGCGGCTATAGCCAGAGGTGAAGTTCTGCCCACTAAGCACGACTTCCGATCAATCATCTCAGCTTTGGAAGTTCCTGATGACTTGCAAAAAGAACTCTGGACTAAAACCTATAACGGCAATGGCAACGATCACCCTAAAAAGGGAGCAACCAATGGAGCTACTTGAATTAGGGTTGTGTTGCAAAAAACTGCTTGAGAACAAATAGATCCTTCGATTAGCGGATCAGGTTATGCAGTAACGACGGACTATCTCAGAGTTAGGAAAACCCCATCGTTTTGATGGGGCTAGAGTACATCTGTACTGTTAAGAATTGGGAGTTGGATATCGGGAGTTGGGAGTTAGGCGATCGCCTCTGGTAACGTTAGCTACCTACCGTGTTGGCAAGAGCCATATCTCCAACGTTCCAACCTTGTTTGTAGCGCGGCGTGGGGGTGGCATTTGTGTAGTTCGCGTCGGGCGTAGCTCCTTGGGGTTGAGTTGTGGTGGGCAGCGTCAAGGGAGGAACATCTGTTTCTTCCAACCAATTACTCCGAAGCGTGATGCGTTTCACTGTCGTGCCGAGTAACGGTCAGTGGAACTCCTTCAATTTAAAATGCCCCATCTCGATGGGGCAACTAAATCTGAGGTGTTTTCACAGCTTGTTAAAATTTCAAATTTTGCTGATCTTTCACGAATAATGTCAGTTCAGGCACAAGAGGCGAGCGCACATTCTGAACGGGAATTATGAGAACATTGCGGTTAAAGATAATCAGGTCAAGACACTGGACACTGATACGTACAGCCTGCCTTCGCTACTGATTGCCCGACTTCATGAGATTGCTCGCGCTTTTATGATTCATCCATATTAACGAGGAAACACTACTTCCTCATCGTACTTAATCAGTCGCTGCTCAGATTTTTGTGAACGTAACAGAACAAAACTTTTTGCTTACTAGTATTCGCTCTATGCGATCTAATGGGTCATTAGATTGGGTCATGCCTCACCTCCAGTTAACCGAGAGTGTGCTGTTGTGAAAGTGCTGGCTTGAGCTTCTAATTTCAGAAGTGTTTCTTCCAGCATTTCT
>CAZZYE010000929.1:0-3589 GCA_964658145.1 uncultured Stigonema sp. | reverse complement strand
CCCCACTCCCTACTCCCCTATGTAAAGCTTGTGGTTGGCAATATAAATTCTTACAGGCTCTGGAACTAAATAGCGAATTGGTTGGCGATCGCGGCGTCGCTTGCGAATTAAGCTTGAAGAAATTCCAACTAAAGGTATATGTAATAATTGCCAGTGTATGACCAAAGACTTGTGTGTCAGTTCTTGCGCTACTTGCTTGCAGATTAACTCACTTTGAGCTATAGTCTCACCACCAAGGATTCGAGGTGCGATCAACCAATCACACAATTGTGCTAATTCATTTACACGGTGCCAACGGGGTAAGGTTTGGAAAGTATCTAAACCAACAATCCAGTACCAGTGATTATTTGGGTAAAAAGCACATAAGTCAATCAGGGTGTTAATAGCATAGGAAGTTCCGTTACGATTTGCTTCAACCAGTGAAACAGTAAACCCTGGATTATCTGTTGTTGCTATGCGTACCATTTCTAAACGATGTTCAAATAAAGCCACTTGTTTATGGGGAGGATTTAGTGATGGTACCCAAATGACTTGTTCTAAAGGTATTTGATGCAAAGCTGTCTCAGCTACGAGTAAATGTCCCCAATGAACTGGATCAAAAGTGCCACCGAAAATTGCTAATTGCTGCATCGAAACAATGCCTAAGCTTTATTCACTTTCAAAGCTGTTTAACTACCAATTTCTTATTCTACCCAATTCCAGCAAGTCAATCAAAAATATGGGTTTGCAATCAGAGTGATTAATTTCCAGATTGTCCATAAATTCTCTGAATAAACATAATATCTGTTCAAGCAGAGAGTAAAACCATCAAGCTTGGGTAAAATCGTTCTGAACAAGCTGAATAAGAGCAAAAAATTACCTGAGCATCAGGAATGAAAAGTATAGAGACGCAGTATCGTTAAAAATGAAATTCCTGTTATGATACGCGTGTTATTTGCGATTATTGTGTGGTGTGGTGTTAGAGGAGTAATAAATGAAAAATTCTGTAGACTTTAGCGGTAGACCATTTCACTTCATTGGTATTGGTGGCATAGGAATGTCTCCTCTGGCACATGTGCTTGCAAAACTTAACTTGCCAGTATCAGGTTCAGATATTCGTCCCAATCACATTACCCGCCGACTGGAATCTATTGGAGTTCATGTTTTTAGTAGACAAGAAGCAAATAATATTGAATTCTTTCGCCCTAATGTTAAAGCTAATGGAGTATTATTAAATACCCAAGAAGAATTACCTGCTGCTATCAAGGCAAAACTGCCTCAAGTCATTTGTTCAACAGCAATTAACACAAATAATTTAGAATATAAGGCAGCACTAGAATTAGGTTGCCCTATTTTCCACCGTTCTGATGTACTATCCGCCTTAATTGCTGATTACTACAGTATTGCAGTAGCAGGAACTCACGGCAAAACCACAACTAGTAGCATGATTGGCTATATGCTACTCCAAGCTGGTGTTGATCCAACAATTTTGGTAGGTGGCGAAGTCAAAGCTTGGGAAGGCGGTGCTCGACTTGGTCTAAGTCGATATTTGGTGGCAGAAGCAGATGAATCAGATGGTTCCTTAGTGAAACATGCCCCGGAAATAGGCATTATTACCAATATAGAGCTGGATCATCCCGACCACTACGACACATTAGAGGAAGTGGTTGATATCTTTCAGACATTTGCTAAACGCTGTAAAACCTTAGTAGGTAGCATTGACTGTGCTACAGTACGCCAACACTTCAAACCAAAAATAAGTTACAGTCTGTACCCTGACACTGGCGCTGACTACAGCGTGACCAATATTGACTATCGCGCTGATGGCACCACTGCTCTTGTTTGGGAAAGGGGTATTGCCTTAGGTGTTTTAAACTTGCGCTTGCTGAGTAAGCATAATCTCAGCAATGCTTTAGCAGCAGTGGCTGTCGGTCGCATATTGGGTTTAGAATTCGGGGAAATTGCTAAGGGTATTGCCACATTTGAAGGTGCAAGACGCCGCTTTGAATACGTAGGCGAAGCCCAAGGCATTACCTTCATTGATGATTACGCTCATCACCCCAGTGAGATTCGTGCTACTCTCGCTGCTGCACGCCTCCAAGCAAGACCGGGGCAAAGAGTAGTTGCTATCTTCCAACCCCATCGCTACAGCCGTACACTTACCTTTTTAGAGGAATTTGCCAAGTCGTTTGGTTATGCCGATTTGGTTGTCCTTTCAGACATTTACAGTGCAGGCGAGGTAAATTTAGGCTTGGTCAGTGGTGAACAACTGGCAAGCGAAGTTGCCAAGCAGCATCCCCAAGTGACGTATCAACCAACTTTAGCCTCTGTGTGCGAGTTTCTGCCGCAAACACTGCGCCCAGGAGATTTGGCGCTGTTTTTGGGAGCAGGGAACTTGAATCAGGTAATTCCAGAAGTGATCGCAACACTTCGCCAACCTGCTACAGCCACATCCTAAGAACCTGAGTTCACATGCAAAGTGTCCGTCTAACCCTAGTACTGGTTCATCTTAATACCGTATTTTTACGGTGTGCGTATAAACGTCAAAATTCAAATAATTCTAGTAAATATGAAAATCTCCCAGGCATCTGCAAATGTCTGCACGTTTTTTGGTTTAAATACCAATAAACAAATAACAGCTAATTTCGACGAAGGTCAGGAAATTAGATTATCTGGTACTGATTGTGTGATCAAGTCCCAGGTTTCCTTAGCAGCGTATACTTCCTACAGAATAGGTGGTCCAGCCCAATTGTGCGTTGCTCCGCGCAATCTAGAAGCAATGATCGCAAGTGTTAAGTATGCTAAATCACATGAATTATCTGTAACAATTCTGGGAGCAGGCTCTAACTTGCTAGTAAGCGACTGTGGTCTTTCGGGCTTAGTTATTGTGACGCGTCATCTCCGCTATAGTCAATTCGATCCTCAAACAGGTTTGTTAACTGTAGCAGCAGGAGAGCCAATTCCCGCCCTGGCATGGGAGGTAGCAGCACAGGGATGGCAAGGATTTGAGTGGGCAGTTGGTATCCCTGGAACTGTTGGGGGGGCTGTCGTCATGAATGCAGGGGCACACAATAGCTGTGTGGCAGATATTTTAGTGAGTGCTGAGGTACTGTCATCTGATGGTACTTTGGAAACTCTCAACCGCGAACAGTTGGGTTACAGCTACCGCACTTCACTACTGCAAGGAAGCGATCGCATCGTTACTCAAGCGACATTTGCACTCCAACCAGGGGCAGATCCCGCACAAGTTGTGGCAACAACAAAGCAACACAAACAGCATCGGTTAAGCACCCAACCCTACCACTTGCCCAGTTGTGGTAGTGTGTTCCGTAATCCCAAACCTTATGCTGCCGGTTGGCTAATTGAGCAAACCGGGCTAAAAGGCTACCAAATTGGTAAAGCGCAAGTAGCACAACGTCATGCTAATTTTATCGTCAACTGTGGTGGAGCTAGTGCTTGTGATATTTTCAATCTGATCCGTCACATCCAAGAGCAAGTACAAGAACATTGGTCAGTTTGGTTAGAACCAGAAGTCAAAATGATCGGAGAGTTTCAAGCTGCTAGATGAAATTTGCCATAAATGTTGATTGCTAATTGCTAATTGCTAATT
>CAZZYE010000928.1:0-3591 GCA_964658145.1 uncultured Stigonema sp. | reverse complement strand
TTATATTAAGGCTTTAATTCCCCTTTGGATCTCAAAATAAGCGAACGTACAGTACTAAAGTCTAATTGGGAGTTTTTTTTCACCAAATACCGCCTCTGCGCAGGCGTGGTCTTAACCGCCGTAGGCGACTGGCGTTCACCTTTATGTATGCTTTCGGCATACCCCTAAAGAAAGAGAGAATTTTACAAATGGTTTAGGATTGCTATACAGCAAAAGATATCAATTAATTAGCTAAATTTTCCTATGAGTCAATATACAGAATCTAAAGCTAAAGCTAACAAGGTAGTGTTGGTTGGAATTGCTGGTGGATGTTTAGTATTCTTTATCGGCATTATTACTAAAGCTCCTACATTATCTATCTTTGGTTTTTTAGCAGGTGCCGGTGCAGGCGGTACAGGTTATGTAATGAAAGAAAATGCTAAAAATTTACGTACTAAGGATGAAATTTATGAAGAAAAACGAAACGAAATAGCAAGATTTTTGGAAGATGCCAGACAAAGGGCTAATCAATTATATAGACTCGGTTACTTTGATATTGACCGTAACAAGCCTGATTTTATTACCTTTAATGCTTATGAAATGGTTTTAAGTGATGGAATCACTAAAACTAATACCTTTCATTTCATTGAAAAGCAGAAGCTGTATCAGACTCGAACTAGACGTGAAGTAGATCGCGTAACTAAGAAGAAAACTTACTATAAATAATGGCAAGAGACATATGTTGATAAAGTCATCATTGAAATTCATTACAATCATAATTCAGTCATAAATGCTAGAGTCTCTCTAACTGAATACAATAGCTTTAGTAGTGAGTATAATCAGATAGAAACTCGCCGTAATAGTGTAGTAAATTTAGAGTGTGAATATGAAGAAATTTTATCTCAAAAAAAATCAAAAATATCAAAATCCTCTTCTTATAATATTCATAATCGCGTAATTAGTGTCAATAAACAGCCAATTAGTTATAAACGACGTGATTTGAATGAAATAAATAATGGTTATAGACTAGCTAATAAATATGAAGTAATCAATAAGCTAGGTGAAGGAGGTTTTGGAGCCACCTTTATTGTCAAAAGCTTAACGGCTAATATCACTACTCAGTTCGTAGCTAAATGCCAAAAAATGACAGGTAATTACCAAGAAAATCAGAACTTAATTGAACGTTTTGAAAAGGAAGCAATTGCTCTGCAAAGGCTTGGAAGTTCACACGGACAAGTTCCTTCACTTTTTGATTATTTTGACTATGAAGGTAATTTTTATATAATTCAGGAGTTAGTGCGTGGTCGAACGCTAATGGATATTTTTATCCACCTAGAACAGGAAGGATATGTATTCTCAGAGCGCAAAGCCTCTGAAATAATCGCTTCTTTATTGGAAATAATAGAGCATATTCATGAGCAAGGTATAATTCACAGAGATATAAAACCGCAAAATATTATTTTGCGTGAGGGAGATGAAAAACCAGTTTTAATTGACTTTGGTTTAGTGAAACAAATAGATCAAGATAATTTCCACAAAACGGGAACAGCAGTAGGGACTATTGGTTACTGCCCTATTGAACAGCAATTGGGAAAAGCATTTTTCCAAAGTGCTCTATATGCAGTAGGAATGACCATGCTGTTATTAACTACAGGAAGACCACCGCATACATTAGATTTCAACGACAAGTTTGAACCAGATTTGGAATGGGCAAATTCCTTGATTAATTCTAACCTTTTGGATTGGATTACTAAAGCCATACACCCTCTGCCTCAAACTCGCTTTGCTAGTGCTAGTGAGATGCGGAAAGCGTTGTTGGAGATGTAAAATCAAGAATATCTTGTTCTTGGTGTTCAGATTGCTGATGAAATCTATCAACAGCAAATTGCTTCAATGAAAGCTGAAATTCAGAATCTACAGGGTCAGTTAAACCAGGACAATACATCTGGTCGAACACGAAGAAAAGTTATGGGCAATCCTAGTGAATGGCAAGCTAAACCTAAGTTTAAAAAACCAATGCCTTCTGATTTTGGACAATTTATTACCACTCAAAAAGCTCAAATAGAAGAAGAGGATACATTAGCTAATCAGGGCATATATACACCTGGATGGCTGCTACGAAACTTCGATTCCTTTAAAGCAGCAAAGGAGCATTTTGGTATTGCGGCAAAAAGCTGGCAGAAATTAGCAGATAAGTTAAATGATAGAAATTAAACCCGAATAGGAGAAGAGGGTATTACCCCGAAGGGCGTTGCGTCTCTACATTTTTTTTCGGAGAGGTCTAATGCCGATTTATTCTCCGATTAGCAACATTGCGTGTCCGTTAGGGTCTTTGACTAGGCAACCTTGGCGGTAAGGGTATGAGCTATCTGTAAACTGAACAATTCGCGATGAGACGAACTGAAATCCTTTCTGCCGCAGCATCTCTACTGCCTGCTCAATGTCGTTGACGACTAACTCAAGTTGCATGTGTGCAATATCGCTACTTTTCCAATCACTCGGCATTGTCCGACCGTTTGCAGGAGCAATATAGTCCAACAGTTCAATACCTAGACTTGGTTGCGCGGGTCGCAGTGGTGTAACTCTGACTTTAGCTTCTGGTAAACCATCAAGGTGAGCTTGCGTTTCACCAGAGTTGAGACTGCCGGACTTGACCTGCATTCCCAGGAGGTCGCGGTAAAACTGTAGACTTTGCTCGGTCTTAGCAACGGCGATCGCACTGTGATCAATTCCGAGAAACAAACGATCGGTATTATGGTGCCACTTGTCTTGTCCTTTGTGAGGAGGAAACCAAATAAGTTCTAAATTGTGGCGATCGGGGTCTTTGAACTTGAAGGCTCGTACACCTGCGGATGCTTCATTGTCCGGCGGTATAGTTTGCGGCTCCACAGAAATGTGGTCAATGGGAAACGATCGCACTTTTGCATAGGCGCGATCCATGTCACTGACCACAATCGCCATATGTTGAAACCACAAGTCATTGCTTTGCGAATCCCTGGGAATGGGTTTTCCCTCAACGTTGAGATACTCCATCAATTCGATGAGTTCATCTCCGAGTTGCAAGGTGACAATGCGAATTTTTGCGAACGGGACGTTTTCCAAGTCACTGTAATCCTGTCCTTCAACAGTGATGTCTGAAACGGTTTCAAAACCCAGTGCTTGCGTATAGAAATCCATGGATTGATCGATGTTTTTCACCGTCAATCCAATGGCTCGAATTCTTTGCACCTGTACTATCGTTGGCTTAAGTGCCATAGATTTTTCCGCCTTCAGGTTTTGATAGCGCCTGTAACTCTTCCCAAGAGAAGTGCCTAGGTAGTTCGACTGGTTTGTGATTGGCTCCTAATCCCAACCCAATTGCTGGGCTGATCTCTTCAGTAACTTCTTCAGTGAGATCTGCCAGCGTATTGCCTGCAATGCTACCAGCGATCGCCCCTGCAACCCCACCAAGAGCAGCACCAAATTTTCCCCCAATTGAGCGACCCAGTGCCGCACCTGCCACGCCACCGCCTACAGCACCTAAACCTGTCGCCAAGGGATGAGAATCAGTCCCTTCTGATGCAGGATGTTGAGGTTCATGCTGTGGTTTAATTTGCTTTTCATCATTTGTCA
>CAZZYE010000927.1:0-3594 GCA_964658145.1 uncultured Stigonema sp. | reverse complement strand
CTAGTAACGACGGCTTCAACAGTGCATGATTGCTGTTCAACGTCTACAGACGTAATTGCCCAACGTAGGGGTTCTCCTTGTTTTTTCAACTCTACTTCAATTGCTTGTTGCAGTTCTGTGGGAGTGTCTTGCAAGTCAATTTCTGCGGTAATAAAATGTGTTGTCATTGTTTAACTCCTAACTCCTACTCTAAGATCCTAACTATTTACCAAATTGCAACTGATAAACTATGTCTTCCTTTTCTGTCTCTATTTTCAAGTCCGTTCGAGGATGTGCGACACAAAGTAATACATAGCCTTGTTTTTGCAATTCCGGACTAACACCCATGCCTTCACTTTGATCCACATTTCCGTGGATAATTTGACCAGCGCAAGTCGTACAAACACCTGCATGACAAGAACTCGGTAAACCTAAACCAGTCGCATCGGCAACTGATAAGATAGTTTCATCTTCGGGAACTTGCAAAGAATGAGTTTTTCCTTGGTGGATAATTTCAACGGTGTAAGTTTTGGGCATGTATAAAACAAAAGTGATGCAAGGAACAAATAAAATATTGTATCTTATGAACAGGCGGAAAACTCGCTTAACAGATGCACACACAAGAATTATCTGTTGAGAAAAGCAAGATTTGCCAAAGCACTATACAGTAATAATTATAAGTCCTTGCCAGACACAAAACTTAATCTAATCAGGGATTTCTCGCCTGTCAAGACTTGTGAGGTCTAACTCCCCTGAAATTAGAGAAGTGATAATGAACACTAAGAAAAATTGTGGCTGAATATTTGGAGTAAAGAATGCTCGAACAATACCGCCAACACGTTGCAGAAAGAGCCGAACGCTTGATCCCCCCCCTACCATTAGATGCAAATAAAACATCCTTTGTGTGTGAATTACTGAAAAATCCACCAGAGGGTGAAGGCGAGACATTATTGCATTTATTGCGCGATCGCGTTCCTCCCGGAGTCGATCCAGCAGCTTACGTCAAAGCTGGGTTTCTTACGGCTATTGCCAAAGAAGAAATCACCAGCCCCTTAATTTCACCTATACAAGCTGTGGAATTGCTGGGCACGATGATGGGTGGCTATAACGTGCAATCCTTAATCGAACTACTGCAAGTTCCCACCGTATCCCTATCATCATCTTCGGAAACACCTCTAGTGATGGGCGGACAAGGAAAGGAACCCATAGCAGCATATGCTGCCGTTGCTTTAAGTAAAATCCTGCTGGTATATGACGCCTTCCACGATATCTTGGAGTTATCCAAAACCAATCCCTTCGCCAAACGGGTCATTAACTCTTGGGCAGAAGCTGAGTGGTTCACCATTCGTCCCACTTTACCAGAATTCATCAATGTTACTGTCTTCAAGGTTTCTGGTGAGACGAACACTGACGACTTATCCCCCGCAGTGTACGCCACCACACGCCCAGATATTCCCTTACACGCCTTAGCAATGTTAGAGTCGCGCATGCCTGGGGCGTTGCAAACCATTGCTGATTTAAAGAAAAAAGGGCATCCGGTTGCTTACGTAGGGGATGTAGTTGGTACTGGTTCCTCCCGTAAATCTGCCATTAACTCTGTACTGTGGCACATGGGGGATGATATTCCCTATGTACCCAACAAGCGGGCGGGTGGATATATTTTAGGCGATACCATTGCTCCCATCTTCTTTAACACTGCCGAAGACGCAGGTGCTTTGCCCATCCAGTGTGATGTCACTAAGATGGAAACTGGCATGGTGATTACCATTTACCCCTACAAAGGGGATATAACCAATGAGAGAGGCGAGGTTATTTCCACCTTCACCCTCAAACCCGACACCATCCTTGATGAAGTCCGCGCTGGTGGACGTATTCCCCTACTGATCGGACGCACTCTCACCGACAAAACCCGCGAGGCACTTGGTTTAGAATCCAGCACCCTCTTCATCCGTCCCACCCCCTCTGTTTCCCCCCCGTCTGAGGAAGTCGGCTACACATTAGCACAGAAAATGGTGGGTAAAGCCTGCGGCTTACCTGGTGTACGTCCCGGTACATCCGCAGAACCGATTATGACTACCGTTGGTTCCCAAGATACCACGGGTCCGATGACCCGCGACGAGTTGAAAGAACTGGCATGTCTTGGCTTTTCTGCTGATTTGGTGATGCAGAGTTTCTGCCACACTGCTGCTTATCCCAAACCAATTGATATCAAAACTCACCACGAACTCCCCGACTTTTTCGCCTCTCGCGCTGGTGTCGCTTTACGCCCTGGCGATGGTATCATTCACTCTTGGTTAAACCGGATGCTACTACCCGATACGGTAGGAACTGGTGGCGACTCTCACACCCGCTTTCCTTTAGGTATTTCTTTTCCGGCTGGTTCCGGTTTGGTGGCGTTTGCTGCGGCGTTGGGTGTTATGCCTTTGGATATGCCAGAATCTATTTTGGTGCGGTTTAAAGGTGAATTGCAACCCGGTATCACCCTGCGGGATGTTGTGAATGCCATTCCCTATGTGGCAATTCAAAAAGGTTTACTGACAGCCGAGAAACAGAACAAGAAAAATGTTTTTGCTGGGCGAATTATGGAGATCGAAGGCTTGCCAGATTTGAAAGTTGAGCAAGCTTTTGAACTTACCGATGCTAGCGCTGAACGTTCCTGTGCAGGTTGTACCATTAAGCTGAGTAATGAGACAGTTTCCGAATATCTGCGTTCCAACATCGCGCTGTTGAAAAACATGGTAGCACGAGGCTATCAAGATGCTCGGACAATTATGCGTCGCGTTGCTAAGATGGAAGAGTGGTTGGCAAATCCAGTTTTGATGGCAGCTGATGCGAATGCAAAGTACGCCGAAATCATTGAAATTGATTTGAATCAAATCACTGAACCAATTGTGGCTGCTCCCAATGACCCAGATAATGTGAAATTATTATCGGAAGTTGCTAACGATTCTGTGCAAGAAGTATTCGTCGGTTCTTGCATGACAAATATCGGTCATTATCGGGCAACTGCCAAGGTGTTAGAAGGCGCAGGCGCAGTCAAGACTCGCCTGTGGATTTGTCCGCCAACTCGGATGGATGAACAGCAACTAAAAGAAGAAGGTGTGTATGGCATTTTTGGTGCTGCGGGTGCGCGGACAGAAATACCTGGTTGCAGTTTGTGTATGGGTAATCAAGCGCGAGTTGCTGATGGGACAACGGTGTTTTCTACTTCCACACGCAATTTCAACAACCGCATGGGTAAAGATGCACGAGTTTATCTCGGTTCAGCTGAATTGGCAGCGGTTTGTGCGTTGTTAGGACGCATTCCTACGGTGTCAGAATATCTGGACATTGTGGCGCAGAAGATTCATCCTTTTGCTGATGATTTGTATCAGTATTTGAACTTTGATCAAATATCAGGTTTTGAGGATGAAGGGCGTGTGATTTCGGTGGAAGAAATGCCCAAGATTGAGGAGATTTTGGGAATGCCTACGGGTGTGGGTAGGTAATAAATTGCCCGTAGATTGCCACAGGGTAAAGCCCGCGCAGAGGCGGACTTCAATATAAAGTAGGGTGGGCACTGCCCACCCAGCCCTTTCAATGCGAACAAATGAACTACGCGCATCAATGACTGGA
>CAZZYE010000926.1:0-3597 GCA_964658145.1 uncultured Stigonema sp. | reverse complement strand
TAATGGCTAATGGTAAAAACACAATTAGCAATTAGCCATTAGCAATCAACAATTATGTTACATTCCCATAATTTCATATCCTGCATCTACATACAGGACTTGCCCGGTAATTCCACTTGCCAGTTCACTACACAAGAAAGCTGCGGCATTGCCCACTTCTAGCTGAGTTACGGTACGTCGTAGGGGTGCTACTTGCTCCACATGATGAATCATATCTAAAATGCCTCCGACTGCACTAGAAGCTAAAGTGCGGATGGGACCTGCGGAGATGGCATTGACGCGAATATTTAACGGACCGAGTTCAACTGCTAGGTAACGTACACTTGCTTCTAGCCCTGCTTTGGCTACTCCCATGACATTATAGTTTGGTACTGCCCGTACACCCCCTAAATAGGTAAGAGTGAGTATACTTCCTCCCTGAGTCATTAAAGGTTTAGCAGCACCACAGAAGCCCACGAGCGAGTATGTGCTAACCTCTAAAGCTTTGTTAAAACCAGAACGGGAGGTTTGGCTAAAATCTCCAGTCAAATCTTCTTTGTTAGCAAAGGCGAGGCAATGGATGAGGATATCCAAAGATCCCCATTTATCGCGGATTACCTCAAAAGTAGACTGAATTTGTTCGTCTGACTCTACATTACAAGGAACAAAGAGGTTGGGGTTGAGGGGTTCCACCAATTCCGCAACTTTCTTCTCCATTTTGCCTCGTTCATCTGGCAAGTAGGTAATACCTAGGTTAGCTCCAGCTTTATGTAGTTGTTGAGCAATCCCCCAAGCAATGGAACGGTTGTTGGCGATGCCTGTAACAAGGGCGTTTTTTCCAGTCAGGTCCAGCATATAAATGAATTTTTCATGCGATCGATCATTAGGAGCATACTAGAATCTGATGCTCACTTTGACTTTGTTTTAGGCAGGATTTATAAACAATAATTATTAAGAAGGCTGTTGGCAACCAGGAAATTACGGCTTATTTCTTAAGATATTCTCAATATGTCTGGTTTTTTTCTTCATAAAACTTTTTGATTACAACCTTTCAAGTAACTATGAAAAGGTAGTAGATTGAAGATTGAAAAATTATTGTATCATGATGAAAAAATAACTATGAGGCAAACAGGTTGAGTATAGGAAAGTACAAAAAGGTTGACAATGTGTTATTGAATTTTCGGGTGTATTGTTAAGTAATCTGTTTTAGTTTTCCGGCATTAGGTAGGGGAAGGGAGATGATAGTGACACAAGATAAAGCCCTAGCAAATGTTTTTCGTCAGATGGCGACCGGAGCGTTTCCGCCTGTTGTGGAAGCGTTTGAACGCAACAAAACGATCTTTTTTCCTGGGGATCCTGCCGAACGAGTTTATTTTCTTTTAAAAGGTGCAGTTAAACTCTCCAGGGTATACGAAGCAGGAGAAGAAATAACGGTAGCGCTGCTGCGGGAAAATAGCGTTTTTGGCGTTTTGTCTTTGCTGACAGGAAACAAATCGGATCGTTTTTACCATGCAGTTGCTTTTACACCTGTAGAATTGCTATCAGCACCAATTGAACAGGTGGAACAAGCACTCAAGGAAAATCCGGAATTGTCAATGTTAATGCTGCGGGGTCTGTCTTCGCGGATTTTACAGACAGAGATGATGATTGAAACGCTCGCTCACCGAGATATGGGCTCAAGGTTGGTGAGTTTTTTGTTAATTCTCTGTCGCGATTTTGGCATACCTTGTGCAGATGGAATCACAATTGATCTGAAGCTATCTCATCAAGCGATCGCAGAGGCAATTGGCTCTACTCGTGTGACTGTCACTAGGTTACTGGGCGACTTACGCGAGAAAAAGATGATTTCAATTCATAAGAAGAAGATTACTGTGCATAAGCCAGTTACCTTAAGTCGGCAATTTACCTAAAAACAATTGGGGGAATGGAGGTGGCGCGTGTGGTGTTTTTTAGATTCGGTACAAACATGAGTTCAGGAGGTAAATCTCGGATAGGGAGCAATTTCAGTGATTGCCAATCTCCAATCTCCCACAGACAATGGTTAGAAGTAGTAGGCTGTATCTGGAAGGATTTCGTCGGTAGCTGAAGATGACCACCGGGTACATCCTCATAGCAGTGATTTTAATTGTGGGAGGCTTAATTGCCACCGTGGGCGATCGCATTGGCACACGAGTTGGCAAGAAGCGGCTCTCACTGTTCAACCTACGTCCTAAAAACACAGCAGTACTGGTTACTATTGTGACAGGGTTGCTGATTTCAGGATCAACCCTAGGAATTTTATTTGCTGCAGACGACAAATTGCGACAGGGGGTGTTTAAACTAGAGGATATTCAAAGAGACCTTCGGCACAAGCGCGAACAGCTTGGCAATACAACTCAGCAGTTAGAAACAACGCAAACTGAGTTAAAAGGCGCTAAAAAAGAACAAGCACAAGCTCAGTCAGACTTGCAGACAATTAATAAATCTTTGCAGGCGGCGAACGCCAAACAACAAGTCACGCAAGCCCAACTAAACAGCACTATTACCCAAAAAGCCCAAACTCAAGCTCAACTCCAAAACACTCAAAACCAGCTAGCTCAAGTTGTCAATCGCTATAAACAAGCCATTGCTGAACTCAACAGCGTTGACGACCAGAAAAACAAGCTGATCTTGGAAGTTAAAAAACGTCGGGCAGAACGCGAAAAACTTGTCAAAGAAGCCAACGACACGATTAATCAAGCAAAGGTTGCGATCGCACGCCGCGATCGCGAACTTGCTAACCGACAAGAAGCTGTTCAAAAGCGCGATCAAAAAATTGCCGAACTGGATCAAGTCATTCAAAAGCGCAATCTAGAAATTGCGGCGCGAGAGCAACTACTTTCCCAACGGGAATCTCGCCTCCAAGAATTGGAAACGCAACAGAATCATCTGGAACAGGAAGTGGCAAGGCTGGAAAAATATTACCAGTCATATCGTGACCTACGGCTGGGTAAACTTGCTTTGGCACGCGGTCAAGTTCTTGCTGCTGGTGTAGTTCGCGCCAACGCCTCCGACTCTGCCCATCAGGCGGTGAGCCAAATTTTACAGGAAGCAAATCGAAATGCCAGCAATGAATTAACTGAGCCTGGTGTACGTCCTCCGACAAATGAGCGGATACTGCGCGTTACCCAGGAGCAGATTGACCAATTAAGCAAGCAGATTGATGATGGTAGAGAATACGTGGTACGCATTTTCTCTGCTGGTAACTATGTTAGGGGAGAAAAGCCGATTGAATTTTATGCCGAGGCAACGCGAAATCAAGTGGTTTTTTCCGGAGGTGAGGTGCTAGCGACAACTACAGCCGATCCCAAGACTATGACATCCTATCAAGTGCAGCAACGGGTGGAACTTCTGATTTCTGCTTCTCAATTTCGCGCTCATAATGCTGGCATTTTAGAAAACCTTCAAATAGACGGAACATTCCTTCGCTTTATCTCTCAGCTAAGGCAATACAATCAGCCTGTGGATATCAAAGCCATTGCCGCAGAGGACACTTATACCGCTGGACCGCTGAGAGTGAAGCTGGTGGCAATCCAAAATGGACAAGTGATTTTTAGCACATAATGGGGAATGGGGCATGGGGCATAGGGCATGAGGCAT
>CAZZYE010000925.1:0-3598 GCA_964658145.1 uncultured Stigonema sp. | reverse complement strand
TGCTGGCTACTAAGCAAAAGTATGGCAGTCCTTCGCAGTGGGCTGCATTTACGTTGATCGGGGAAGCAGAGTAGGGTGCGTTAGCGAGAGTACGGCACCAAAGCGAATCATGGTGCGTTACGGCTGCCGCCTAACGCACCCTACCAACTACCAACAATTAACTATCAACTACCAACTATGCCTAATATCAAACGCCGTCAATTTCTGCAATTTGCTGGTTCGACTTTGGCAACTTTGGGTTTAAGTCAGTTGGATATTATGCGACAGGGCGATCGCTATGCTAAAGTCCTTACCGAAAGGACACCACGTAAACTGGCGCTACTGGTGGGAATAAATGAGTATCCTGCTGGCAATGGTTTACCTGCTTTAGAAGGTTGTGTCAACGATGTGAGGTTGCAGGAAGAGTTATTGATTCACCGCTTTGGCTTTAACCCAAAAGATATCCTCACTTTAACCGATAAAAAAGCTACCCGTCAAGGCATCCTGACAGCATTTGAAGAACACCTGATTAAACAAGCAAAACCTGGGGATGTAGTGGTGTTTCACTTTTCTGGACATGGTTCGCAAGTACTCGATCCCGATCGCGATCCCCCGGATGGACTCAACAGCACATTTGTTCCCATAGATAGCCCATTACCATCAGGATTTCCTTACCAAGGTGGCACTGTGCAAGACATCATGGGACATACGCTGTTTTTACTCATGTATGCCCTGCGGACAGAAAACGTCTCCGTTGTGCTAGACAGTTGTCATTCTGGGGGTGGGAAGCGGGGAAATTTCCGGGTGCGATCGCGCGATGGTGGAGAGATGCTTCACCCTAGTCAAGCAGAACTTGAGTATCAGCGTCAATGGCTTGGGCGAATTGCGCTTTCACATCAAGATTTTATCACCAAACGCAGAAGCAAAGTTGCTAAGGGAGTTGTCATCGCCGCCGCCAAACGGGATCAATTTGCCACCGATGCCAAATTTAATGACTTTAGTGCGGGAGCATTTACTTATATATTGACTCAGTATCTTTGGCAGCAAACTGGCGATGAATCTGTAAACAGAGCGATCGTCAATGTTGGTCGGAGTACCAAAACCTTAGCTCAGCAAACATTCCACTTTCAAGAGCCAGAATTTGAATCGAATCTGAGCAAAGAAAATGCAAATGCCTCTATCTATTTTACACGACCGCAGGCTCTCCCGGCTGAGGCTGTAGTGACTAAAGTTAATGGCAAGTCTGTAGAATTGTGGTTGGGTGGGCTAGATTCGCAGACCCTGGAAGCGTTCAATAAAGATGCTATTTTTACAGTTTTGGATGCTCAAGGTGGCGATCGCGGACTGGTGAAGCTAGAATCCCGTCAAGGATTAGTCGGGCGAGGGAAATTGGTCAATACTGCACGGCAAGGGGGACAACTACAGCCTGGAACACTTTTGCAGGAACGCATTCGCGGCATTCCCAGAGATCTGACTTTAAAGATTGGGCTTGACGATACCAGTCTTGATCATAACACAATTTTGCAGGTAAAACAAGCTCTACAGGCGAATAAGCGCATCGAAACCTTAGCCTTGGGGACTGTTGAGGTGCAATACATCTTTGGTGGCATGACTGAGGCGAAGTATCAGGAATTACAAAAAAACAAGGTGACTAATCTCCCAGTTGTGGGTAGTTTTGGCTTGTTTTTACCTACGCTAGACCAGATTATCCCCAGTTCTTTTGGAAATACTGGCGAAACGGTGAGTGCGGCGGTGAATCGGTTGCTACCTAAGTTCAAGTTACTGCTAGCAGCCAGAATTGTTAAGCAAATGCTGGGCAATACTAATACATCACGAATAAATGTGAAGGCAACAATGAGTATTGCAGGCGACAAAGAGATAGTTAGCGAAACTTTCCCAATTCGCGGTGTTAAAAAAGATTCTGTAGGGGCAAATCAACCAGGGTCTGTGAAGCCTGTTAATTCTCCTGACTCTGGTGTGCGAAAATTATCTGTGTTCCCACAGATAGCTTTCCAAGTTCAAAATAACGAGCCTCGCCCTCTCTATGTTAGCATTTTGGTGATTGACTCCCAAGGAGAAATGACAGTCATCTTTCCTAATGATTGGTCAGCTTCAGAAAATGCTGCATTAATAGAGGCAGGGCAGAGACAAGAGATTCCTGAGATTGGTAAAGATTCGTTCAAACTTACCATCGGCGAACCGAGGGGAATCTCACAAGCACTCATCATTGCCAGTACAACGCCTTTGCGAAATTCTCTCAAGGCATTGAAAGAAATTGCCAAGTCAAGGGGACTTGCAAATCGCCGTTCTCCGGTCCCTGTCGCTGATGATATTTTAGATGTGACAAATAGTTTGCTTGATGACCTGGATAGAGGTACTCGTGGCAGCAATAATATAGAAGGTGTAGAACTTCCCGCTGGAGTTCATGGTGTAGATGTTAAGAAACTGGCAGCAATGGCGATCGCCTTTGAAGTTGTTGCTGTTTAAAGAAAACGGCTTAATTTATAATTGGTAATTATTTTCTGACTAGTTCTACCCTCGTTCCTAGTAGTCCACCCATGAAACTTTGAAGAGTTCGTAGTGAGGGGTTTAGCCCTCATCTTGTTGAGGACTAAAGTCTTCACTACAAACTTACGCTCTTCCATATATAATTTAAGACGGTTCAGCTAAGGCTGATGGGTAGGAATTTTAGGTTGTGTAGAGACGCGAAATTTCGCGTCTCTACATAAGGTATTGGTAGTGTGAATCAATCATTGCTTCTACTTCCCCAGAAATAAATACATCAAACTAAGGCTGATCGCGTAGAGATTTTCTGACAGTTTCAGCATCCAATTCTAATACTTCTGCTATTTCTTGAATGCTCATTCCACGCTGCACAAGCTTTGGCAAAATTTTAAACTTAGCTTTTATTTCGCCTTCTTCCTCACCTTCTGCTTTAGCTTCTTGATAAACTCTGGTTTGTTTTAACAGATTTAAATTGAGCATGGCTTCTATTTCCTCCCGACTTAATTTAGGAAACTTGTAAACTACGATTGTCTCTATAAATTCTGCTGATAAATTCGATGTCTTCTGGGGTATAGGATTTGGGGGGAAGGACGGGGAGTTGGCGAAAAATGGAAAACGCCGCTAAAAGAAAATGTCCCGAACCACAGGCTGGATCAACTATTTTTAAGCTTAATAGTGCGGCTTCTTTGGCAACGGATTTTGTAGCGGATGTAACGGATACCTGATCTCGGTAACCCACCGTTAACTCATCCGTTACATCCGTTAAATCATCCGTTGCCAGCCGTTCCAATGCTCTTTGAAACGCTGCCCAGTAAGCTTTGGCATCTCCCCAGGCGGTAGCAATTTCATCTGCTAGCTTATCCGTTTTGGCAAAACCAAAATCCTCTGGTGCTTGTCCTTTGATACTGCCTGTTTGTAACAAGCTTGTCATATCTGGGGCGAGTAAATTTCCTTCAATTTATCGTTTGTTAAACTTGTTTTTATTTTTACTAATACTCTAGTTAATTCCACTTAACTCTCGTTCCCAGGTGGAACCTGGGAATGCCTTCGGAGAGGCAGAGCCTCTCGATAAAGCTCTGCGGTACTAGTCCGAGGAATTACGAATTACGAATTA
>CAZZYE010000924.1:0-3598 GCA_964658145.1 uncultured Stigonema sp. | reverse complement strand
CTTCGGGTTCGCAGTCCCCTACGGAGGGAAACCCTCCTTCAGGGCTGTCTCACCGCAAAACTCGTTATCGTCAACCTCCACGAATTGAATGGTTCAGAAAAGGCAACAAGATGCCATCTCCTAAACAACGTCGGGATGGTTGGTTACCACCAAGCGATCGGGAGCCGAGTTCACAACATCGACACCTGGGTCAAAAGACTAAGTAAATATGCAAACATCGCAGCTATTTCACAAGAGTTAGTGAAGTTTGATACTCAAATTATGCAGAACCCTGAAATCCAAGGGAACGAGTATCAACAGGGTACTCTCGCGGGATATGAAACACGTCAATACCTATTAGAAAAGTGGGGTAGAGATTGCGCTTACTGCGGCAAACCAGGATTAAAACTACAGGTTGAACACATTCAGCCCAAAGCAAAAGGCGGTTCTAATCGGATCTCAAATCTCACGTTAAGCTGCGAAAACTGCAACCTTAAGAAAGGAACCTCGGACATTAAAGATTTTCTAAAAAAAGACCCAGATCGGCTGAAGAAAATCCTAGCGCAAGCAAAAAAACCAATGGCTGATACTGCTGCTGTTAATGCAACCAGATTCAAACTACTGGAAACATTAAAAGCAACTGGGTTGCCCGTAGAGACGGGTTCTGGTGGATTGACTAAGTTCAATAGAACCGCTCAAAATTTAGAAAAGACTCATTGGATTGACGCGGCTTGTGTTGGAAAGTCAACACCAGAAAAACTCAATATCAAGGGTGTGAAAGTTTTAACAATTAAAGCAGCAGGACATGGGTCTAGACAATTATGTCGCACTGATAAATTTGGATTCCCGAATCGCCATTGCTCTCGAACCAAAGTACATTTTGGTTTTCAGACTGGCGACATTGTGAAAGCAGTTGTCAAAAAAGGTAAAAAGGTTGGCGAGTATGTTGGAAGAATCGCTACTCGTGCTACCGGTAGTTTCAATATCTCGACCAAAATTGGATTAGTTCAAGGGATTTCCTACAAATTCTGTAAGCTCATTCACTCAAAGGATGGTTATGGTTACACAAATCAATTTGACGGCGATTAAAATCGCGAAGTCTGTCGGGGGAAGCTTCCCCCGACGAGCTTCGCGCCCGTGTCGCTTTCCTCTCAGCCCTAAAGGGACTGACTTTCCCGCATACCGAGTATCTCTATGAATCATGCTTTTGTCGATGGTAACAAGCGTACTGCGTTTGCTGTTATGGTTACTTTTCTAGACCTGAACGGCTACACTCTCAACCTATCTCAAGAAGAAGCTTACAACTTAGTTATAGGAGTTGTTCAAAGGGAAATAACAAAGGAAGAACTATCTATATTGTTGAAAGTGCATTTACAGCCCAATTAAACCGATAAAATAGATCTCCGTTTGGTGTATTACTTGCATGACCGCCACTTCCTAATTTCCCGTCTCACTAGAAGAAATGGCTGCTGAAGGTTTGAAAAAAGAAGAATACGAAAATGTTTACCAGCTTTTGCAAGCAAAGCGAGAAGACATCCTCCAAACTGCTAAAAAATACGGCGCATACAACATCCGGATATTTGGCTCTGTCGCACGCAAAGAGGCTGATGTTAACAGTGATGTAGATTTTCTGGTAGAAATGGAGCCAGGACGCAGCTTGTTCGACCTCGGTGGGCTGCTGATGGAGTTGCAAGATCTGTTGGGTTGTGATGTAGACGTAGTAACTGAAAAGGGATTACGCGATCGCATTCGGGAGCGCGTTTTAAATGAAGCAGTTACATTATGAGAGATGATCGTGAGAAGCTGCGTGACATAATAGAAGCTATTGAACGTATAGACAGGTACGCAGTTCAAGGTAGGCAAAGCTTTGAACAAGATGAACTCATTCAAACTTGGTTTATTCAGCATCTACAAATTATCGGTGAAGCATCTCGTGTGATGTCTACTAGTATCAGGGAGCAACACCCTGAAGTCCCTTGGTCGCAAATTATTGGAATGCGAAACATATTGACTCACAATTACTTTGAAATTGACATAGAAGTAGTGTGGTCTGTTATAGAGCGTGATTTGCCAAACCTGAAGCACCAAATTGAAATAATTTTGCAAGCATTATCCTGAGTTGAGGCAACAATACTTAAGTTTTATGTAGCAGTGGCGAAGAACTCGCTAAAATAATGCTTTGTTCGCTTGATGCATTATTTCCATGACCCTCACCTCCCAATCTCCCTTTTCCCCGAAAGAAATTGCCGATGAAGGTTTGAAAAAAGAAGAGTATGAAGAAATTGTTCGGCGGCTGGGGCGTCATCCTCACAAAGCTGAATTGGGAATGTTTGGGGTAATGTGGTCAGAGCATTGCTGTTATAAAAATTCTCGACCTTTACTAAAACAATTTCCTACCACAGGACCCCGTATTCTTGTAGGACCAGGTGAAAATGCTGGTGTTGTAGACCTAGGTGATGGACTGCAACTCGCGTTTAAGATTGAATCTCACAACCACCCCTCAGCTGTCGAACCCTTCCAAGGCGCTGCGACAGGAGTAGGAGGTATTCTCCGAGATATATTTACAATGGGGGCGCGTCCCATAGCTATATTAAACTCTCTGCGCTTCGGTTCTCTGGAAAATGCCAAAACTCAACGGCTTTTTAGCGGTGTGGTAGCGGGAATCTCCCACTATGGTAATTGCGTTGGGGTACCCACTGTAGGCGGTGAAATCTACTTTGACTCCGCTTACGACCATAACCCCCTGGTCAACGTTATGGCGCTGGGATTGATGGAAACGCCAGAAATTGTCAAATCTGGAGCATCAGGCATCGGAAATCCCGTGCTGTATGTTGGTTCTACCACAGGACGAGATGGCATGGGAGGCGCAAGTTTTGCCAGTGCAGAACTTAGCGATGAGTCAGTAGATAACCGTCCGGCGGTGCAGGTTGGCGACCCATTTTTGGAAAAGTCGTTAATTGAAGCTTGTCTTGAGGCGTTTAAGACAGGTGCAGTTGTAGCAGCACAAGATATGGGCGCTGCTGGCATTACCTGTTCTACATCGGAAATGGCAGCAAAAGGCGGCGTGGGCATTGAACTAGATTTAGACAAGATTCCTGTACGGGAAACGGGGATGGTTCCTTATGAATACCTGCTTTCCGAATCTCAAGAACGGATGCTGTTTGTTGCCCAAAAGGGACGCGAACAAGAGTTAATCGATATTTTCCACCGTTGGGGACTCCATGCAGTTGTCGCCGGCACTGTCATTGCCGAACCTATCGTGCGAATTTGGTTCAAAGGTGAAGTCGCAGCAGAAATCCCGGCTGAAGCTTTGGCAGAAAATACGCCATTGTATCACCGCGAAGTGTTGACAATACCACCGGAGTATGCAACTAAAGCTTGGGAATGGACGCCTGATTCTCTGCCTGAGAGTACAATTGCTGGCATCGAAATTCAAGGACACCTGCAAAGTTGGAATGACATCCTATTGACTTTACTCGATACTCCCACCATTGCTTCTAAACGTTGGGTTTATCGTCAGTATGACCATCAAGTGCAAAACAATACCGTGATGCTACCTGGTGGTGCAGATGCAGCTATTATCCGCTTGCGTCCTCTTCAGGGGGAGCAGGGGGAGATG
>CAZZYE010000923.1:0-3613 GCA_964658145.1 uncultured Stigonema sp. | reverse complement strand
AAACCGAGGACTGAGGAACTATGGCTCGAATTCAAGCGAATAGTGAACATCAATTTTTTGGTGATAGCGAAATATGGAATAGTTTAAAGTGCGCGATCGCAGCTAGTTCGGGTTTTCAAAGCTGGCTCCAAGAACGCGGTCATCAATTTCAGGAGCTTCGCCTTGAGCAACAAGTACAACGATATTTACGGGAAACTTTAGAAACTTTAGCTTACTAAGCCATTGTCATTTACCTATCTTTGCCTGGTCTACTCGCCCCAACTTCCCTTTGGGTAAGTTAGGGCGAGTAGAGAAAGCTTCCAAGGGAACCTGAGTGGTACAGTGCTGGTCATGCAGTATAGTTTTGCATAAGTTTCACGCAAATTGAACATGACACATCAGGGACTGCTCATTCAGTATTTGAAAAAGTATCGCATTTCTTTTGGCAAAACCCTCCCATCTAGTCTCACTTTGCCAGCAAGTTTAACCGCTTTGTTACTTGTCTCTGGTGGGTCTATGCTACTGCCTATTGAGGTAATTGCTGGTGTCACTCACCAGCAAGGCATCGCCTCAAGGTTGGTAGCGCAAGAAAGAGCAACTGGAAGTGTCATTTACGTTAACCCACAAACTGGTCAAGACAGCACTAGTGCTGGTAACGCAGAAGCAACGCCTTATAAAACCATCACTAATGCTCTTAATCAAGCCCAACCAGGCACAGTCATTCAACTGGCTCCTGGTACTTATAATAAAGACAGTGGCGAACAATTCCCACTCCTGATTAAACAAGGCGTGACACTGCGGGGTGATGAATCTAGCAAAGGTCAGGCAGTATTAATTACAGGTAGTGGTTTTTACGTTAGCCCTACCTTTGCCCGTCAGAATGTGACAATTCGCGCTGATCAAGATAGCACTATTACGGGCATAACAGTCACTAACCCAGAAAACCGTGGTACTGGTGTATGGGTAGAATCAACTAATCCTACAATTACAAATAGTACATTTACCAACAGTATACGAGACGGTGTTTTTGTCACGGGTACAGGTAATCCCAAAATTGAAAATAACGTCTTTGTTCAAAACAAAGGCAACGGGATTTCAGTGGTTAAATCTGCCCAAGGAGTAATCCGCAATAACTTGTTTCAAAATACTGGTTTTGGTTTGTCGCTTAATGGCAATTCCACACCTCTAGTAACGGAAAACCAAATCCTCCAAAACAAAGATGGTATTTATATCTCGGAGTCAGCTAAGCCTGTACTGCGTAGGAATGTAATTCAGAAGAACACGCAGGATGGCATAGTGGTAATTGGAAATGCACTACCCGACCTTGGCACCACTCAAAATCCAGGTGGCAATCTGATCAGTAAAAACGCTCGTTATGAAGTGAACAACGCCACCAAAACTAAGATTCTCGCTATTAACAACGAAATTGACGCCAAGCGTATTTCCGGTCCAGTAGACTTTGTCTTCGCTAAAGCTGAACCACTATCTGGAGGAGCAGTTGCTTTCAAGGATGTGCCAGCAGGATACTGGGCAAAAACCTATATTGAAGCTTTAGCATCCAAGAACATTATTGCTGGGTTTCCTGATGGCAGTTTTAAACCCAATGAACCCGTCACTCGTGCCCAATTTGCCGCCATTGTCACTAAGGCTTTTCAACCACAAGCCAAAACTCAGGGAACACAGTTTATCGATGTAAAATCTAATTTCTGGGCTTACGAAGCGATTCAATCTGCTTCCAAGGGTGGTTTTGTCTCTGGTTATCCTGACCGTACCTTTAAACCAGCGGAGCAAATTCAGCGAGTGCAGGCGTTAGTCTCCTTAGCCAATGGTTTGGGTTTAAATGCTGACAATCAAAATGTCCTTTCGATTTACAGCGATGCTTCCCAAATTCCCCAGTATGCCACTAGTTCAGTAGCAGCGGCAACTGCACGGCAATTGGTAGTTAACTATCCTACACTCAAGCAACTAAATCCCACCCATGAGGCAACTAGGGCAGATGTTGCTGCTTTTGTTTACCAAGCAATGGTGAATGCTGGACGCGCCCAAGTCATTCCTTCACCCTATTTGGTAAAAGTTCCTTAATTAGGAGTCAGGAGAGACGCGATTAATCGCGTCTGTACAGGAGTCAGAATACAGAATTCTCCTAACTCCTGGCTCCTAGCTCGTGAATTGTTAATTTTTAATTGCTTCTACCGTCGCTGGTCCCAGCGCCAGAGGAAAACCATCAAGGCAACTACTCCTATTTGGAGTGCTAAGTTGGGTAAAGCGCTGTTAACATCACGTCCAGCAAGCAGCTGAGAAAGGAAAACGAATACGCCAATAAAGCCAGAAGCACCGCAAGCGACATAGACAAATTGCCGTAAGCCGCGATAGGGGGCTGCCATTTCTGCCTTGAGACGGGCATATTGTTCAGGGGTAAAGCGATTTTTAGGATTTTGTTCTACCATAATGTTAATGGTGCTATACTTCGAGATTGTGTACGCCGATGTGGCTCAGTGGTAGAGCAGCTGATTCGTAATCAGCAGGCCACGGGTTCAAATCCCGTCATCGGCTTAAAGATAATCATAAGATCTGCGCGATCGCATCATTGATGAACTTTTTACTCGAACACTTTGAGGACATTCCCGAAGAAGTGTTGCAGCAACAAGATTTGACTGCTTTAAAGTAAGTAGCGATGCCTGCTTTGGGCTACGCCAACGCATTCATCAACCAGATCGCGATCGCATCCTCCTGTCACCTGAAACTGCCACTCAATCCGGTGACAAGGTGCTTCATCTACTTAGATTTTTTCAAAAATCAAATCGGATTGCTAGAGATTTTGTTATCATATATTTACCCTGCTACTTGCCAAGTCTCAACTTCCACTTGGGATAAGCCCAAAAGCAATCTATTTAGATATATCACGGGCATAGCAAGAGCGGAATTAAATCAAGCTTAATAGTTGGATTTTGGGAGGTTGAAAAATCAGATGACAGCGCCTCAGCCAACAATATTTACAAACTATCATCTTTACGATCAAGATTTTTATCTGTGGTTAGAAACAACAGCTAAACAATTAAAAGAAGGCAGATTTTCTGAGATTGATTTAGAAAATCTGATTGAAGAGATTCAATGCATGGGGAGAAGTGAAAAAAAGGCAATAAAAAGTAATTTGATAGTTGTCTTAATCCATTTGTTAAAATATAAATACCAGCCAGAAAAACGCTCTAATAGTTGGAAGGGAAGTATTAGAGAACATCGTCGGAGGCTAAAAGAAGCTTTTGTAGATAGTCCTAGTTTAAAACCATATTTCCAAGAAGTTCTGCCACAGTGTTATCAAGATGCAAGAAAGCAAGCCAGTGATGAAACTGGTTTATCGCTTGACACTTTTGGGGTAGACTCTCCGTTTACTGCCGATGAATGTTTAGATGAAGAGTTTTTACCTAATTAATTAAGTTATAATTTGGTAATACTAAGAGCGCACTAGGGCAAATTTATACATCTTCAAAACTCATTGTCATGGATGCGCTCGCTAGTTTTCAATGTGGTATTAGAGCAACAAGACCTCACTGCTTTAAAGTAATATCAGGCATAAAACACTGTAACCGTTCAGGGGGGGTAGGAGTGCGATCGCGCTCAGATAGGGATCAACAGA
>CAZZYE010000922.1:0-3614 GCA_964658145.1 uncultured Stigonema sp. | reverse complement strand
GCCCACCATTGACAGAAATGCCTATTTTTGCGTTGGTGGGCAGTGCCCACCCTACCGTCCCTATCGAATGGTGCAAGATAGCAGTTTATTGAATCGGACCCCAGATGCAGACCTAAGGAACGTAGGATTTTCAGGGCGGCGGCTTCCCCTGTTTCACAACCGCCCTCCATATAGCCTTGCGCTTTTTGCGAACAATGTTCGCCAGCAAAAAAGAGATTGCCGACAGTTTCTTCTTCAGCCCCTGCTATGGTAGTCGCTTGTCCGACTAAATAGCAAGCATAAGATCCGCGTGTGTACTTCTCACTGGGCCAATAGGCGCGGATAGCATCCCCTAGGCACAGGCTACTAATTCCTGGAAAAATTTGCTCTAATTGTGGCAGCAGTATTTGTGCTTGGGATTTTGGTAAGCCTTTACCAATAGATAAACCATGATGTCCGCCAGTGAAGTCAGTAATCACACCGTTAGGACCGCTTTGGTAACGACTAGCCTCCCAAGTATTTTGAAACCCTGTATCCGTAAATGCGGCTGCTGTTGATTTGTAGCGATCGCGCCACACCCGTTTGCTATAAGCAGTAATTAACTTGGCGTTAGTGCCGTAACCTAACTGGGCGATCGCGAGTTGTTTCACTGGTGGTAAATCCACCTTCAGGGAACAAGAGCGCAAAGTGCTAAAGGGCAATGTCAGCAAAATCCGTTCATAAATCCGCTCAAATGTCCTATAATCAGACCGAAAACTCACTCGGTAGCGACCATCGGGTCGTGTGCTGATAGCTTCTAATTCTATGCCGATTTCAATAGAATTTGCTAAGGATTGCGCTAGCAGGCGGGGTACTTGCTCATTGCCACCGATAATTTGGTAGCGTTCATCGCTATTCCCATAAACCTTAAATATATCAGTGCCAGTGCCAATTGAAAACAGTAAATTTAGAGAAGACTGTTCCTCTGGTTCTCGACCAAGTTCTGTAGTATAAGCAATCCGCAGCATCTCCCGCAAAATCGGGTTAATCTGCGCTCTTTCTAAATACTCAGCGATCGAAGTATTATCTAGCGTTACAGTAGCCTGATTGTGGGAGTTATATCTTACGGGTATATTCCCAATGGCTGCTCGATCCTGCTCAATTTTGTGCGCTAAAGGAATAAAGTAATTAATGATTTCTGTTTCCGGAATTTTGCGTCCTTGAAAATACCAGGTTTCCGGTGTCAAACCTTGATCGGCAGCTAGTAAATCGGCGGTTTGTAAACCAAGTTCTTTGGCAAGCGATCGCCAGTTTGTATGACTAGTATCAATGAATTCTCCACCCAAATCCACAGTGATAGAAGTACCTGCAACGTTCGGTAAACTATGTATCCGACCCCCAACTCGGTTCCTTGCCTCGATGATGTCTACAGGAACCCCAGCCTGTTTGAGGCGATAGGCGGCAGTCAGTCCCGCAATTCCCGCACCCACCACCAGCACTTTGGGAATTGTGGCAGAAGCAACATCACGGTCACTGGAAAGTACTGCACCGATGGTACTTGCTAATGCCAGACCCCCATACAGTAAACGTCGGCGAGATGTTCGTTGTTGAAAAATATCAAATAACTCGTCTGTGGGAATTCCGGTTTTTATCGATGTAAGGGCGATTTTGTAAGCTCGTCGCAATGATACCATCAGTGTAGATCTAGCCATTTGATGCACCTGAATATATTAGTTAAAATTTATGAATATACTTTAAGATTTTTTGCCTATGTTGAACATTAATCCGCCGCGTATTTTCCTTCCACTTGCCCTATTTAATAGATGTAGGCAAAATCAACTAATGCAATTCTGGGATAGAAATGGAAATATCGCGCTTCTTTTCGCTTACGAACTGAACAGGAGAGCGATCGCATAAGTGCGTTAGCGCCCTGCATATTCCTCTAACCGCTTCCATTCCTTTTAATCAAGCTTAAATATTGAGGATTTTTTTCTGGTCATGTTGCTACATTATCTACTGCAAAACCTAAATTTGCCTGATGGAGTTTTTCAACGTTTTCAACAAGCAAAAGATTTTGTCAACGAAAAAGTTAACTCTCTCACTGAATCAGCCCAGCAAGTCGGAGAGTCTTTGCAGGACACAGCAACTCAAACAACTGATCGGGCAATAGATAGAGTTACGACAACTCTAGGACAAGCTAAAGCTTCTGTAGAAGGAACTTTGCAAACGGCTGAACAAATTAAGAGTACAACTACGTCGGCTGTGCAAACAGCGATCGCTTCTTCTGTGAATGATTGGTTTACTGAACACCCGGCAATTTTCCGACTCGTCCAAATCTTAGGTTGGGCAACTAATCACCCAATTATCAGTTTAGTAGTTCTGCTTTTCGCTCTAGCTATATTCTGGAGCATTATCAAAGCAATTGGTCGCTTAATCGAGTCGGCTAGTTTGTCGATATTGCGAGTTCCTCTCAAATTTCTTCAGACTGTTATTAAATTTAGCTTTTTCTCATTTACCAAAGTTAGCAGCTTGGCAGTTAAACAACTCACAGATGCTAAAGCAACTGATCAAATCCTCGCTTTACCACCTGCAACTTCTGAACCAATTCACCAAGATAAGCAGCAACGACTGGCAGTAATTTCACAGAGGTTAGAGTCAATTCAACAAGAGCAAAATCTGCTTTTACAAGAAGCCGCCGAACTTCTTGCTTCCGACACAATTAATATAAAAGTATAAAGTGTTCAATAAAGCAGTGAATATTAACTTTAGTAGGGTGCGTTGCACACACTACTGATACAAGACTTACCGAATTTTTCACTCTCCAGAAATTTGGCAAAACACAGTTCTTTTATGTGGTCCATCTAACTCAAAAAACAACACAGATTGATAAGTTCCCAAAGCTAACTTTCCCTCTACAATGGGAATGACCTCACTGGTACTCAGCATCATTGCCATGAGGTGAGAGTGAGCATTGATCGGTTCATCTGGTGGCACATCCCTTAAGTGCAGGTCATTATGCAAGTACCGATCTGATTCCGGTGCTAATTTACGCAAAAATACGACTACATCTTCTAACAATCTTTCTTCGTTTTCATTAATAGCCAATGCTGTTGTGGTATGGCGAGAAAACACTAAAACTTGACCATTTTTAATCGCGGTTGTTGCAATTAAGTCTTTGATTTGTGGTGTGATGTTATGAATATTAATTCCTTGGCTGGTTTGGACTTCAATGAAGTTATTAATAATTGGCATATTTTGGAATTTTAACCGCAGATGGACGCTAATACTGCTCAGATAAGAGAACTCAGATCTTGCACCACTGTCTTGTTGCGAAAATCAAAGCCCAAAAAGCTTATGATTACGTAGGGTGGGCACTGCCCACCAGCCCTTCAGAGGAGAAGGTGCAAGATGTCAGGAGAATAAACTAACCGATAAACGTTGTAGAGACGCGATATATCGCGTCTCTACAGGCGCGAAATTCCTACCAAAAACGTTAAGTTGACACCAATGGCATCCTGTACGCCCAATTTTCAGTTTAATTTATGCCTACCTACTTAAATATACTGGCTTCTCAATTTATGAGTTGCCTAAAAACTAGTTATTAACTTTATAAAGAGGAAAGACGATTTGGTAAGCGGAACCTGCTGGAATCAAAG
>CAZZYE010000921.1:2736-3618 GCA_964658145.1 uncultured Stigonema sp. | reverse complement strand
TGATGCCCCGGAAGCCAGTGATCAACACTTCTTCGAGTTCTATGTCTTCTACAGCACCGCGCTCAGCAGCTAGGTGCAACACGGTGGTTTGGGCTTTACAATGCAGAATCAAACGGGTAGAGTCGGCTTTGGGGTCACATCCTACAATCAGAACGCGCTGACCCACTTCTGCCATAGCGGCAAGGGTGTTTTGAGAGGTGGTAGATTTACCAATACCGCCTTTACCGTAGAATGCTATCTGTCTAATTTTTGGGTCGGACATGGTTCGTGTTTTCCTGCAATTGGTTGGTTGGTGGGTCTGTCTTTTTGTGTGATGCGTTCACGCCCGCAATTGTTACAGCAGTGACCGCGTGTAGAACGTCGCTGGTGGCGATCGCTCTACAACAAAAACTATTGGCAGCAAGAACATCTATTTCCTCGTTAAATTTCTTGGGAATTGTTAGTGGTTAGTGGTTAGTAACAACCAACAACTAACAACTAACAACACTCTTCACTTGTTCAAAATAGCGTCCTTCAAACTGCTGACGCGAGCAAGTACAGCGTTTGTGTCCTCTTGCGACACCCCACGCACAGCTACTGCCTCACTAAGGTGCTTCGCTATAGCATCGAAGTGTGGTTGCTGTAGATTCATACCTTTGTGTGTTGTTTCCATTGTGCGACCCGAGTATTGCTTCGGACCCTCAAAAATATCAGAGAAGAAAGCAACTTGTTGATGACGCTGCTTTTCCATATCTGTATGAGCGAAATAGTGATTGAGGGTACTGTCAGCCAAAATGCGTTTGTAGAACTCATCCACTATTTGCTCAAGACCTTGCTGTCCGCCAAGTTTGTCGAATAATGTGGTCATATCCTTTTCCTTTGTAGCGAGTTGGAAATAGCTAA
>CAZZYE010000921.1:442-2726 GCA_964658145.1 uncultured Stigonema sp. | reverse complement strand
CAATTAGCAATTAGCAATTAGCACTTAAAGAGTGACCAATGGCTCAACTGCTTCGACTACAAGGTTTTGGCTGACGCGATCGCGCAACCTAGCTTCGATCGCAATCTTGAGGGTTGCCATGCTGCTAGAACACGAACCGCAAGCACCTTGTAGCAAAACTTTTATGCGATCGCCTTCGATGTCATACAGTTCCACGTCTCCCCCGTCAGCGATGAGAACGGGTCTGATTTCTTCATCTAGAACTTTTTGAATCAGTGCGATTCTTTGCACAGGAGTCAGCGGTTTTTCAGATTGCTGCCCATTGGTCTTGTTGAGAGATGCACCCACGGGTATGATTGCGGATTCCTTTTGCACGGATGTGATGATGTCATCGATAGTTGCCAGACAAGATCCGCATCCGCCACCCGCTTTGACGTAGTTTGTTACCTCTTCGGCAGTGATGAGGCTGTTTTCGCGAACCACGCGGCGGATTTTCGATTCACTAATGCCGAAACAAGTGCAAACTAACGCTCCTTCATCATCGTCAGCATGGGTGACAAGGGGAATGCCTCGGTAATTATATATTGCTGCCTCTAGAGCTTCTTGCCCCATCACCGAGCAATGCATTTTTGCTTCCGGCAATCCGCCAAGGTAATCGGCAATCTCCTTGTTGCTGACCTTAAGGGCTTCATCTAAAGTTAAGCCCTTAATTAATTCTACCAGAGCTTCAGAAGAAGCGATCGCACTCGTGCAACCAAAAGTTTGAAAACGAGCATCGCGAATTTTATCGGTATCTACCTCAACTTTTAGATGCAATCTCAGGGCATCGCCACAAGCAATGCTGCCTACCTCTCCTGTCGCAATTTTAATTCCATTTTCGCCAGTGTCTTCTAGTACTCCCTGATTTTTAGGATTGTAGAAGAATTCCAATACTTTATCTGTGTAGTCCCACATAATTGATTGCTAATTGCTAATTGTTGATTGCTAATTGTTATGAATGCTATTAGCCATGAGCCATGAGCCATTAACAATTAGCGATGAGCCAGACTTTGCTCCTGTTCTTGCAGCCAACCCGCTTTATCACTTGTGAAGGGCGAGAGGGCGCGCAGACGTTCTACAATACTGGGCATTACCGCTAGAACTGCATCAATTTCGGCGTCTGTGGTGTAACGGCAAAGGCTGAAGCGGATGGAACCGTGCAAGATAGTGTAAGGTAAGCCCATTGCCCGGAGAACGTGGGAAGGTTCCAGAGATCCGGAGGTACAAGCAGAACCAGATGAGGCACAAATGCCGTGTTGGTTCAGGGATAGCAGAATCGCTTCGCCTTCGATGTACTTGAAGCCAATGTTAGTCGTGTTCGGCAGTCTCTGCGGTGAATGACCATTAACTTCGCAGTCAGCAATCGTGGTGATGAGGGTTTGTTCTAGGCGATCGCGCAGCCGCTTTTCTCGAGTTGTAGCCTCTTCTAAATGCAACAATTCCAGTTCCGCAGCTTTGCCTAGAGCAATAATTCCTGGAACATTCTCTGTTCCTCCCCGCCGTCCGCGTTGTTGACTTCCGCCAACGATCATGGGACGGAATCTGACTCCTCGCCGTACATACAAAGCACCAATCCCCTTCGGTGCATGAATCTTATGACCGGACAGAGTTAACATATCTACGGTGCTAGTCTTCATGTTCATCGGGATTTTCCCAACTGCTTGCACCGCGTCTACGTGAAACAGAGCATTATGCTCTTTTACCCGTAACCCAATTTGCTCAATCGGGAAAACCACGCCTGTTTCGTTGTTGGCATACATAATCGTCACTAGGGCAGTGTTTCCTGTTAGCGAGGCTGACAGTTCATCTAGATCCAGCTGCCCCTGACGATTTACCGAAAGATACGTAACGCTATATCCTTGGGTTTCCAACTGTTTGCAGACACTTAGCACTGCTGGGTGTTCCACTTGAGTTGTGATGATCTGTCGCTTTTCTGGCTGCGCCAACAGTGCGGCTCTAATTGCAGCGTTGTCTCCTTCCGTACCACCACTGGTGAAGATAATTTCTGATTCATCGGCATTTAGGAGGGCTGCAACTTGTTCCCTTGCTTGCCTAAAGGCTTTACCAACCTGCCCACCGAAGGTATGCATGCTAGAGGGATTGCCATAATATTCTGTTAAATAAGGCAGCATCTCCTCTACTACTTCTAAGTCTACCTTAGTGGTGGCATTATTGTCAAGATAAATGCAGTTCTTTTGCATTGCTTCCAATTTGATTTGATAAGAGACAATAATTTATAAGACTGAAATTAAAAATTAAAAATAAC
>CAZZYE010000921.1:0-432 GCA_964658145.1 uncultured Stigonema sp. | reverse complement strand
TTTTTAATTTTGCATTTTTAATTTTTAATTTATTTCCCTTTTATACTTTCACTCCCACCTCTTCACCCTGACGCCGAGCCAACTGCTCAGAGAGTGTCTGGGAATAACAGTTAAACCAACGCTCCCAGTAATCTTGTTTATTTGTTAAGTTTGCTACTACTTTATTGTAAGTGGCGAACCAGCCTTCCCAATAATCCGTGGGCTGCTTGATGCAGCCGTGGCAAGTAGGACAGCCAGCTTTACACTGAGCCACTGTATACACAGTATCAACGCAGTTTGTACAAAGGTTGGGGTCAATCCAGGGGCGACCATCAATCATCTTGACTGCGCTGGAGGGACATGCACTTAGACAGATACGGCAGGAAATGCACTGACTGGTAATTTTGTAAGACATGACTATGTTCTTTGGTAAATTGTTAATTGCTAATGGCT
>CAZZYE010000920.1:0-3618 GCA_964658145.1 uncultured Stigonema sp. | reverse complement strand
ACTCCCCACTCCCCACTCGCTCACTTTATAAACAACAAATTCGGGAACTGGGAAAGAGATGCGAATTTTAATCATGGGTGGCACCCGGTTCATTGGTGTCTATCTAACTCAACTGCTAGTAGCACAAGGACACGAGGTCGTGCTGTTCAATCGTGGTAATCGTCCGCAGCCAACGCAGGGGGTAGGACAAATTACAGGCGATCGCACTGATACAAAAGAGCTAAATGTTAAATTATCGGTCTTAAATTTTGATGCTATTTTTGATAATAACGGGCGGGAACTTAGTGATACTCAACCACTGGCAGAAATTTTTCAAGACCGTGTGCAACATTTTGTGTATATGAGTTCTGCTGGAGTGTATCTCAAATCGGACCAAATGCCCCATGTAGAAGGAGATGCTGTCGATCCAAAAAGTCGTCACTTAGGTAAGCATGAAACAGAAGCTTACTTGATGCAATCTCCCTTGCCCTTTACGTCAATTCGTCCGACCTACATTTACGGTCCCCAAAACTATAACGATTTGGAAGCCTGGTTTTTTGACAGAATTGTGCGCGATCGCCCCATTCCTATCCCTGGTAACGGGTTGCATATCACCCAGCTAGGTCATGTAAAAGACCTAGCAAAGGCGATGTGTAAAGTTTTGGGAAATTCTCTAGCACTCAGGCAAATTTACAACATTTCTGGCGATCGCTTTGTCACTTTTGATGGTCTAGCCCTCTCTTGTGCTATATCTGCTGGCAAATCACCAGAACTCGTGCGAATCGTCCACTACGATCCGAAAAAATTTGATTTCGGTAAACGCAAAGCTTTTCCCCTACGGATGCAGCACTTCTTTACATCGGTGAATAAAGCGACGGTTGAATTAGGTTGGCAGCCAGAGTATGACCTGATTTCTGGGCTAAAAGACTCATTTGAAAATGATTATTTGCCATCAGGGCGGGATAAATTCGAGGTAGATTTTTCAGTTGATGACGAGATTTTGCAATCGATTGGTAATGGGGAAAAAGCTAATTGCTAATGGCTAATTGCTAATGGCAATAAACAATTAGCCATTAGCAAATTGATGGGTATGACCCCCTATTCGTCAGCAGCATTTTTAAATTCCGGGCGAGTGTTCGTCAATAAATTTAGGTCGCGTCTGTTGATTAAGATGCAACTTTTTCTCTAAAGCTACCCAATCTTCCTGGTCAATCAGGTTAATCAATTCGTCGAGGTTGTGGCGATAGTGTTGGAGCGATCGCAACAAACAAGAGCGATTGTACCGCGCCATCATTACCCCCAATTCTGGATTGCCACCACCTACACGACTCGTATCTCGAAAGCCTGAACTAGCAAACTTTTGGGCTAATTGCAAAACATTAGGGTCAGTTTCACTCAAACAAGCTGCAATCAACGAACCACTGACCATCACAGGCAAATGAGAAATCCAACTGACTGCCCGGTCATGGTCTTGTGGAGAACAATGGTAGACAGTAGCCCCAAGCTGGCGCACAATTTGCTCCACAACCGTAATGGCCACAGTTGGTGTTGTTGCAAGTGGCGTCAGTACATAAGGTTTCTGGAAAAATAAATTTGGCATAGCTGCTTCTATACCACTGTCGGTTCTTCCCGCCATAGGATGTCCGCCGATAAAATTTTCCCAAAGCGGAGAAATCTCTTTGACTATCGGTGCTTTAACCGAGCCGACATCAGTTACAACCGTACTTGAAGGTAGATGAGCGATCAGGTGTTCAAATGTGGGAATAATAAGCGCTAGAGGTGTACAAATAAATACTACCTCTGCCACAGCCAGCAGGTTCATGTCAACTGATGCCTCATCTACACTGCCTAGATCTCGAGCCCTAGTACAGGTTGATTCCCGGCGACTGACTCCTAAGACGTAATGTCCCTGCGATCGCAAATCCAAACCCAAAGAACCGCCGATCAATCCAAGTCCCAAAATACCAATATTCATACGCGATGTCGTTCTACTTAGTTAATTTGTGCATATACCAACTATTTGGGTTGGCATACTAGGGGTAGTATCCATGACTGTAGAGGAATTGCTGGAACAATACGCAGCAGGAATCAGAGACTTTAATGGTGTTGAACTCTCTGAAGTTAACCTGAGTGGCGCAAAACTTAGCGGTGTGAATTTTAGTCATGCCAACTTGAGTGTAGTCAACCTGAGTGGCGCAAATCTTACGGTTTCTAACTTAAGCTATGCCAAGCTGAATGTAGCAAGACTAAGCGGTGCTAATCTTGAGGGCGCCAACCTAAATAACGCCTCCCTCAATGTGGCTAATTTGATTCGGGCGCAACTGAGATGCGCTCAACTAAGGTTCGCCTCACTGATCCGGTCGGAGTTAATTCGCGCCGATTTTAGCAACGCTGATCTGTCGGGAGCAAATCTTCCGGGCGCGGATCTGCGAGAAGCTACACTTCAGAACGCCGTACTCCGGGATGCTAATTTAAGCGAGGCGACTTTGAGAGACGGTTTACTGATGGGAGCTAACTTAGAGCAGGCTAAATTAAACAGTACTGACTTAAGTCGCACTAATCTTTCCGGCGCAAATTTTCGAGATGCTGATCTTAAGCAGGCGAATCTCAACTGCGCCAACCTTAGTGGAGCTAACTTGCGCGGGGCAAATCTTCGGTGGGCAGAATTGAGTGGAGCGAATCTTGCTTGGGCAGATTTAAGTGGGGCAAAATTGAGTGGTGCTAACTTAATCGGGGCAGACTTGAGTAATGCCAATTTAACAAATGCAAGTTTAGTTCACGCTGATTTAACTCAGGCAAAATTGATTCAGGTGGAGTGGGTAGGGGCAGACTTAACGAAAGCGATTTTGACTGGAGCAAAAGTTTATGGCACCTCTAGATTTGGTTTAAAGACCGAGGGCATGATTTATGAATGGGTTGACCTCAGTCCAACAGGCGATCGCTCCATTATCCAGTATTTCAAATCTCTTGCAGAACGCGACTTTTTTAATGAAACTCCGCCGACAATCCAGATTATCGTAGACAAACCCTTAGATTACGAAGCGAATTTTGTCATCGCTAGAGCCTATTACCAAATTGCCCAGCAATACCTCGAACTAAAAGAACCCCCCAGTATAGAAATCGGGCATCGCCGGACGGTTTTCACCTTCCAAGTAGATAGTGACGAAAGTTTATTGCCTACAGCTTATATAGCTATTCTTCCTTTTAAAGATGCCGCAGCTACCCAGAAAAGTATTTGTACTGTAGTGGAAATGATTATGAGTGAAGATACTGCTAAGCTAGATATAAAAGCACCATCTCACGTCAAGCAATTAACTAATCTTTTAGAGCAAGCAATAAAAAATGCCTTTGCCATCAATACAATGCAACAAAAATTAGAAATAGCAACCAAATTCAATTTTTTTCAAGCACATACACAAACGATTTTAACAAATTCCAGCGCCCAAAATTTAGTTATACATAACCACCCCAACTTTGGTAAAAAAATTATTAATCATGATGCTACTTCTTCAGTGTCTGGTGAAATCTCAATGGAGGCAGCAAAATTCCTCATTCCCTCAAGGAGTATGGTTGTGAATTTTTTTCAAGGGTTTCATTATATTAATAGTTAATCGCTAATTGCTAATGGCTAATCGCTAA
>CAZZYE010000919.1:0-3621 GCA_964658145.1 uncultured Stigonema sp. | reverse complement strand
TTACCAATAACCCAATGACGCCGGAAAAAACGGGCTAAAGCTTTCTCCTCTAAAGATAGATAAATTGGGCGTCCGTGGGGACAGGTGCGGGGGTTGCGAGTAGACTGCCATTGTTCCAATAATGTTTGCATTTCCTGTAAGCTAAGGCATGTGCCATTGCGAATGGCACTGCGACAAGCGAGGGCTACTTGAGCTGCTTGTAAGTCGCCTCCCCAACTGAGTTCTAAAATTGCATCTGCACAATCTTCACGAGAAAGTAAAAGTGCAGGTACGGTGCGGATTGCCCAAAGTTGCTCGCCAAAGGGTTCTATATCCAAACCGATGCGTTGCAATTGCGACAATTGAGCCGGAGACAATTGATAAAGAATGACTGGGGGTTCGATGGGAATAATTTGCCAATTGTCGCACAATTGCTCATACAAAACTCGCTCATGGGCAATGTGCTGTTCTACCAACCACATTCCGCCTGGATATTCCGCCGCAATATAGGTGTTATTGACCTGACCAACAGCCTTTAATCGTAGGGGCGGGGTCCCCCCGCCCTTACTAGTATTTTCTTCGCTCTTAATTGAACGATTGAAACTGTAACCACCTTTTTCTTCTGCAGCTTTGATTAATTTACTGACTCGCGTTGTCTGAACAGCTTCTGGGAGGGTATCAGAATTGATGCGAAGTGCTTGGTCGATCGCGCCGGATACTTGTTCTTGCCAGTAACTGAGTTCGTTGAGATAAATTTCTGCTTTTGCTGGATGTCGGTTCCAGTTAATTTGATTGGGAGAAATGCGCAGATGTAGGAAACAGACTGGATAGCGATCGCGCGGTAATGTTCTATGAAATGCTGACAGGATCGTTTGTTCCAGTTCCGGTGACTTCACCATTCTTCCGTTCATCGCTACCCGCACCCAGTCTGGACGATGGCGATGACAGCGATCGGGTAATCCGATCACCAAATTCAGTAGGGGCACGGCAGTGCCGTGCCCGTACGAGTGCTGGGAGTTGGGTAGTTCTACTTTTAACTCTTGCAAGTCACCAAGTCGTACTTGATGTAAAATCTGAGGCAACAGTTGTCCGATAGTAGCACCAGGACTAAGGGTAAACCATTCACGGTCATTTTGCCAAACTTGCCAGGTCACATGGGGATGACATAAGGCGATTTGTTGAATCGTTGCTTGCACCGCCTTCATTTGCTGTGCTATTGTTGGCAACCCTTGACGACGTGCGATCCAATTTCCAAATAGATTGGAAACTGTCACGACTGTACCGGGTGCGATCGCTGTAGCTTCTACTTGTACCGCTTCTCCTCCATAACCATATACAACCTGCCAGCCTAACTCGACTGCCGACGAACGACTCAAAATTTCTAAATCTGCCAAAGTCGTCAAACTGTGCAGCGCTTCACCACGAAACCCCAAACTAGTGATTTTCCATAAATCTGCACAGCTATGAATTTTACTGGTACTATGGGCAGTTGCCGCTTGCTGCAAATCATCCAATGCCATTCCGCAACCATTGTCTACAACGCGCACCCGCCATTGATCGGGCCACAGACAAACTACAATCCGTGTTGCACCTGCATCTAGGGAATTTTCTACCAATTCCCGCACCACAGAAGCTAAAGAGTCGATGACCTCTCCAGCTGTAATCAGATGTACAACTTCTGTTGGTAAAGCTTGAATAGTAGAAACCATAATTTCCAGTGTAGGTGAGCAGTCTACCTCTGTACAGAATAAGCAAATTTCAATAGCATTCTTTATAAATTTTTATCATTAGCAAAATAAAAGTAGTCAGACTCCTGACTACTTCATTCAAAGAAATATTAATTAATTATAAAGAGATTTCGCTCCTAGAACCAAAAACCCACAAATGATCATTAGACCGAGTACATACAGGGTTCGGGTGCTACGTTGAACCATGACCAAGATTTCCTGGTAGGAAAGTTGATGTTTCTGGATGAGAAAGAAGGCTGGAGGACTAAATATGTAGGGCAGTAGCCGACTGAGTATAAGTCGGAGAAAAAAGTTGACATTCCACAGCCGCGTGCGAAGGGGTGCCTGGTTATACTGCCAGGGAAAAGCAAATTGGGCGAGAGGTATCAAGGCTTTGACATCAGGTAACCGCAAGGATTCGTATAAAGGCAGGGCATGTGAGAGATCGTCATCACTTTTCGAGAGTGCCTCATTCAGGATACACACATCCTCCAATGCTGAATTCACCCCTTGTCCGATATCTGGAGGAAAGCTATGGATGGCATCCCCTAAAAGTACTACCCCAGTAGCAGAATAATCGCTCCCGCTTGCTTGCGCCTGTTTCAACAACCAGTACAATCCAGAACAGTATTGGGGAGTGGGGAAGTAACCGCCAACACTATTGGCAAATTGATCGGCTTCTTCAGGCGAGACTATTTGACGTATTGGCAAATGTGGGAAGGCTTTCTCAAAAAAGTTGTACACCGCCTCACTGTCTTTCAATTCCCATATCTCATTGTCTGGTCGTGTAATGATATTTGCAGTCCGGAATGCATTTGGGTCTTTAAGTGGGAGTAGACCAAGGGATACAGATTGGTTGCGGTTTCGCAAAGCCCCACGAATAGCGTATGCCATATTGCTCACGGCGTGTTCCTTGCCACTACGATCGAGAGGTAAATTTGGCGGCTGCCTCGTCTTTGCGGTTCATTCAAATAGGTATTCTTCGAGCGGTTCGGGAGTAAGATTCGATTTAGCTATGATTTTAGACAACTGAGAGCAGAAGTTGAAGCTTGGGGACTAAAACCATCCGGTGACAACAAGCAGACATTTTTAAGAAACAAATCTTCAGCAGAACGTTGCTGACTATTTCGCGTTTCGTCCAACTCACGTTCACGCACTGGAGGTCTAACTATTCTGACAGCTTGACTAACAATATTTTTTCTCTTAACAACACCCCAGCAACGGCTATCATAGCTACTGTTGCGGTTATCCCCTAACACCAAATATGAGTCAGGCGGTATAGTCTGAGGTATAGAAAGGAAGGGCGGTTGCTGTCCTGATGTGCAAACATTTACAGATGTGTTTTGTGTAGGAGATAAGTACTTGTCTTCTTGAAGGGGTTGGTTGTCAATATATACTTTGCCATCCTTAAGTTCTACCTTTTCTCCAGGCAGAGCAATGATGCGCTTAATATACAAGTCTTTATGCTCTTCCTTGAGCAACTCTTCAGTAGGCTCAAATAAAATCATGTCGCCACGCTTGGGTGAGTGGGAGCGATAAGCGAGTTTATCAACTAATATCCAATCTGCTTCCCAAGAGTTTGTTGCGCTATGTAGAGTTGGTTCCATCGACGCCGATGGCAAATACTTAACGTCAAAGGCTTCTTCCAAAGCCTGAGTATTACTAGTATCAGGCTGTTGAACTTTCTGTGCCTGCAATGGGTTTGCTTTGGTTTTCGACGCTGATTGCGCCAGCACCTGTGAAGCTCCCAATGATGCTCCCAGAGTGAAAGTAAAAGGCGTCGAAACAGGGGCAAAGAGTAGGATGATAAAAGTAAGACTAATTTTCGGTAAACGCATCAGCTTAGGTTTAAATTGTTTACTATAAACTTATTTATTATCCCTTTTAACTTCTAAAAACCTGTCAACCTATGTAG
>CAZZYE010000918.1:0-3630 GCA_964658145.1 uncultured Stigonema sp. | reverse complement strand
TGGTGGGCAGTGCCCACCCTACGTATATTTCAAAAATCAAATATGATTCCTATAGTTCTTTATGTATTATTTTTATAATTTTGCAAATCTGCTTCAGAAATTTGGTCGGCAAGAACCAGTTTATAATGTTTTTCCTGAGAAATTTTTACTTCACCTTCATCTATTGCTAGTTCAAACATAGCAATTAGATTATTGCTCATAAATTGTGCTGATATAGAACGACTAGTTAACTCAGGAAATTTTTCGGTACAATCACCAATATCTTGTTTTGTCTGAACAACACTAAGTTGGTCATTACCTGATTTAGCTTGAACAGGTATGATAAACTCCTCACCATTACAATTCACACCTACATAAATTTCATCTATTTCTATCTGACCAACTCCTATAACCGTAGTTCTTAAGTGGTTCTGTAAAGAGTATGCTGTAATTCCTAAGAATATATCAAGTAAACGATTGTAACGTATTTTTGTTAAAAGAGCTTGCTCATCACCAGACATATATCTATTGATAATTTCAGGTGTTGCATCAGGAATTTTAATTTGTATGAGATTTGTATTGGGAATAATCCGGTTTATTTGTACCAGTCTAAAACTATAATTACTAGTACCTTTGGACTCTATAATCCACTCCATTCCTGGAGGCGCTGTATCGGTTATTGCCTTAGGAAGTGGTCTTCTATACCGAAAAGAATAAAGAAGATACCCAAGGTTTTTTGGAGGTTTAATACCTAGTTGAGCAGCAATTTCTGGAAGAGCATCGCGGCTAAACTCAAAATTATCTAAACCTTCCTTATAATAACGGTTAAAAATTCCAGTAATAACAGAATTGTAAATACCTTCTTTACTCATTTACACTTTTCTATTTTAACTTATTATTTTAGTCTCTATAGTTGACTTTCTGACTCTAGGTTCAATTACATGCGGATTTACCCCATAATATTTAGCTGCTGAGGACATGTCAATTGTTAATAAACTCTCATTTCTTAATTCTTGTATGATTGCAGGTTTGTATGGTTTGATATCTAGAACCTTAATAATTTCCAAAGCCACTGCCTTAGCCAATAAGGGAGGAACAGAATTTCCTATTTGTCGAAATCCATGCCATTTTGTTGCATGAAATCTAAACCAATCGGGATAAGAATGTAATCGTGCTGCTTCGCGTACAGTAATACATCTTGGGGTAAATGGGTGGATCGGTCTAGGAGAAGTAAAAGCTCCTCTATTACTAGGAGTTCCTGCTCTGAATGTATTGCAGATTCCTTCAGGATCTAGTTTATAGAAACGGCTTATTGGTTCCGTTTTACCATGTGGAGTAGACTCAAATCTTTTAATAGATTCTAAATTATGCTCTGTTCTTAAACTTGAAGTGAGTATTCTAGAGTTATATCTACGTTCATATGAATAGTCGTTATCTATAGAACAAAGACCATGAAGTTGCATCCCGTAATCACTTGGCTTACCAAAATCAGCTACCACCCAATCTTGTTTATATAATTCTATATAATTTTCAACTTCAGGTAGGTCTTTTATTGCATCCCAAACTGTAGGACTTAATTGAAGTTTATTAGTAAGATCAGATTTTTTTTGTTTTGCAGGTTTAGTAATTGGAACCGGATAATTTGGCAATTCTACATCAGAACGGCATCCTAGCAAAAACAATCTCTCTCGACTCTGTGGTACTCCATATTCAGCAGCATTTAAAACTTTGTACTCTTTACGTACTTTGTAACCTTTTTCCTCAAACTGATTGATAATTTCTGTGACGAAGGTTCGATGATTCCCTAAAGTTATTCCTTTGACATTTTCAAAAACAAAAAACTTCGGCTGCAACTCTAAAACCAACCGAATGTAATGAAACACAAGAGAATTTCGAGGATCGTCAAAAGAACGTTTACCTATCAATGAAAAACCTTGACATGGAGGTCCGCCAAACACCACATCAATTTCTCTATCACCAATAGATGAAGAACTTCTAATTTCTTGTCCTGTAGTATCCACAACACTTTTACATAAAATACTCCAACTCGGAAAATTAAATTTATGTATTGCACAATGGATCGGATCAATTTCAACAGATGCTAGCACGTCAAACCCTGCTTGCTCAAAACCAAGAGTCATACCACCAGCACCAGCAAATAAGTCAACAGCTATAGGTCTTTGTTGCTTATGACTGTAAATCATGTCCTTCTATGTTGAGAGATCGCGCCGTTTGCAGAAACGATACAGTTTTCTGTTCGTCAAGGGGTAAGGTTTCAATAGTTATTCGCACACGGGTATTGGCTGGCAGCGCAATCGGTTCAGCAGGATGGAACACTTTGCCATCAAACACGGCTGCAATTTTTTCAATCATGTCTTTTAAAGAGCGCACTATCTCTATGCTAAGCTAGTTACCCTTATTTCAAGGTAACCAGTCACCACATCATCTGCAGAATTTCTTTAGCAGCCCGATCGCATACTCCCACTTCACCTATATACTGCCGCATTTCCTGATAATCTGCCTTCATTTGCTCTTGGCGATCGTGATTCAGCAATAATTCCAGGGCTGCTTGGATAATATTTTCTGGCGTTGCTTGTTCTTGTAAAAACTCTGGTACAATCTGTTTCATCACTACTAAATTTGCCGGCGACGCAAAAGGTATAGAACCTTTGAGTAAACTACGGGCAATCCAGGCAGTAATTGGATGAAGTCGGTAGAGAACAACTTGCGGCACGTTCGCTAGAGCAAGTTCCAAGTTGACAGTGCCAGATTTGGTAATTGCTAGATCGGCAGCTGCAAAAACTTCCTGAGCTTGACCAGATATCACATTAGCCCGCAGACCGTAATTTTGTATTGCTTGTTCAATTGGCTGCCGATATATTTCCATAGACAAGGGAATCCAAAAATGCACTTGGGGCAATTTCGCTTGGATAACCTGAGCAGCTTGAAACATTACTGGTAACAGATATTTGAGTTCTTGGCGGCGAGAAGCAGGAAGAAGAGCTACACTCATTTCATCCGCACCAATACCTAATTTAGTTCGCGCTGTTTCCCGACTAGGAAATTTTTGCATTCTATCCACTAAAGGATGCCCTACCCACGTAACTGAAGCTCCTTTGTCTTGAAAGTAACGAGCTTCCTCTGGGAAGATTGCTAACAGCTTATCTGTGAAGCCAAGTATCAGGTTAGTGTTACGTGAATTTACTGACCATACCCACTCCTGTGGTGCTATGTAATATACTACAGGAACTTGTGGCAGATTTCGGCGAATATAGCTGCCAATAGCAAGATTTGGTCCCATATAGTCGATCAGCACCACCAAATCAGGAGGCTGTTGTTTGAGATAGGCGATCGCCTGTCGTTGAATCTGAAGTGTTGGCAAGATATAAGGCAGCGATTCTAGAATACCTACAGAGCCAATCCCACTAGTATTTGCTAATAAGGTAACTCCGAGGCTTGCCATTTTTTCGCCACCCAGCGCTACAATCTCTAATTCCAAACCAGCTTCATAGGCTTGACGCTTCAGAGCAGCAATCAGCAACGACCCCTGCAAATCGCCAGCCACTTCGCCAGTGCTGATAAATATTCGCATTTGTTAATTAGGGAGTGGGGAAGAGACGTTCCGCCGGAACGTCTGTACGGAAGTGGGGG
>CAZZYE010000917.1:989-3633 GCA_964658145.1 uncultured Stigonema sp. | reverse complement strand
ACTCCCTACTTCTTATTAGTAAAAAAACTATGACATTATTATTAGCGCTCGATTTTGGTGGAACTAAGCTGGCGGCGGCGATGGTAAATGCGGGTTCTAGAGAATGGCTGGGTTATGAACGTCGCCTTTCTCCTACGAATGGAAATGCTAATACTGACTTGGAAATTATGCGATCGCTCATCCATTCTCTGTTACAATCCGCCAAACCTGGTGCGATCGGTGTCAGTTTTGGCGGACCGGTAGATGCAACTACTGGAAAGGTACGGCTGTCGCATCATGTCCTTGGATGGGAAAATGTTCCTTTACAGGACTTGCTGGCGGAGGAGTTTGGTGTTCCTGTGAGTGTGGACAACGATGCGAATGTTGCTGCTTTGGGTGAACATCGTTTTGGCGCGGGTCAGGGGTACGATAGTCTGTTTTATATTACTGTCAGTACTGGTGTAGGGGGTGGTTGGATACTAAATGGTCAGCCTTGGCGGGGTGCGGAGGGGATGGCTGGTGAAATTGGACACATGGTTGTTGACCCTGCTGGACCTGTGTGTTTGTGTGGTAAGCGGGGGTGTGTGGAACGGTTGGCGTCGGGACCTTATATGGCGCAGGATGTGAGGGAGGTTTTGGAGAATGAACCGCCGCCCGGAGAACGCGGTTCGGTGTTGAGGGGTTTGGTGGGGGGTGATTTGGAGTTGATTACGGGGAAGGTGGTGAGTGAGGCGGCGGTGGCTGGGGATGATTTGGCGAAGGAGTTTTTGTATAGGGCTGGGTGGGCTTTGGGTATGGGTATTGGGAATGTGGCGAATCTGATCAATCCGCAGCGGTTTGTGTTGGGTGGTGGTGTGACGAAGGCGTTCGTGGGTTTTTGGGATGTGGTGCGTCAGGTGGCGCGGGAGACGGCGTTACCTGAGGTGAATTTTGAACTTGTGTTGGCGGCGTTGGGTGATGATGCGCCGTTGTGGGGGGCGGTGGCGTTGGCGGAGGATGCTACCGCTAAAAAGTGATTTGGCTTGATTTGTACGCTGGTGGTTCAACGTGAATTAAAATCCTTGCTGGGCTGAAGCGTTCTTCTAGTTGCCTTTCTACTTCCTCGGTTATACGGTGAGCGGTTTCTACGTCTTTGGCATCTACGATTAAATGCATTTCGATAAAGACTTGGCGACCAAGAACGCCGCGAGAAGCTATGTCATGACAGTTAAAAACACCCGGGACAGAAAGAGCGATCGCGTGAATGACTTCTGGTGCGATCGCCATTTCATCCACAAGATGCGGCAAATTCCCTTTTAAAACTGACCAGCCACTCCAAAATACCAACAAAGCTACCGGAAAAGCTAAAACCACGTCTAGCCACTGATATCCCAACCAAACGCCAATCAAACCAGCAATAACAGAAATTGTTACCCAAACATCGCTCATCATATGTTTGGCATCGGTAATCAAAATTTCGCTGCCTACCCTCTTTCCGACAGCACGTTCGTAATACGCTACGAAAATATTAACGCCTAACACAATCAATAATAACCACAAATCTGGTGCTGATATTTTAACTGGATGACCGCCTTTAATAATTCGTTCGACTGCTCCTTGAAGAATTTCAAAGCAGGCTATGCCTAAAAATGCAGCAATTCCCAATGCTCCCACCGCTTCAAATTTATGGTGTCCGTAAGGATGCTCGCGATCGGGATCTGGAGAAGAAAACTGACTGGCAATCAATCCTAAAACATTGCTGGCACTATCTGTCACACTATGCAACGCTTCAGCAAGCAGGCTGAGAGAGCCTGTCGCAATCCCGACAACAGCTTTCAACGCCATCACAAATAAGTTCAGCAGTAGGGTGATAATTAAAACCTTTTTGACTGCACCACGGTTATCGTAAGTCATAGAGTATTTTAAATACAAGTTCTATCACTTCTAATGTAGAACTTAATACATCCACCTTATGTTTCAAATCCTTACTATGTAAGGATTTATTCTCTCTATAACGAAGACTTATTATGGGAGGTTATTGAGACTATTTATAACTAACAGCAGCTAGAATACTGATTAAGGCTACTTATGCCTTTTCTCAAGTGACTATACTTTTTTGCATTAAAAGCCAAGATATTTTTACAAACAGCGAACGTACATAGGACTTACGCACTATACAAATTGGGCATCATATGTATAACGGAATTCTGTCGTTTCAGTCCACATGGTAAGGGCGGGGTAACCCCGCCCCTACGGTTATATTGTGGTCTACCCAAATGAAAGAAAGCGCTCCGTCGCCCTACCGAAACCACTGCATACTTGACTATTTCTGTCAATGCGTAAGTCCTAGTACAGTAATTACCGCAATTTTCAGGTAATTGAACCACAAACTAGGGTGTTCAGTTCCATCGCGCACTCATCCAGACTTTGCCATTAATAATATGAACGATACAACCATGAACTCGGCGATCGCCATCCCATCCCACATTTTCATCTATGGCGATAGCGAAGTACGAGCGTCACCCGTAAGGGCGTCGCGTCTCTACACTCACAAACAAGCTTTAACCGAACCGTATTGCCTACAATGTGGTCTATTTACCTGAAAATAGCTGTAAAAAGGGGTTTTGAACTTTCGCGGAGACACGTGGTCATTTTTCAGACGGGGTTTAAATCCCCGTCTGAAAAA
>CAZZYE010000917.1:0-933 GCA_964658145.1 uncultured Stigonema sp. | reverse complement strand
GAATTTTTAATGCTAGGGTGCTTTTATATCTACTTGGTCATTCTTCCTAGCGCCAATGCTGATGGATACCTAGCACCTGCAATCAATGCTTGCCGCTCTATAATCCGCTCATTGCTGTTAAAATCTAGAATGCGTACTGTCACTTCTCCAATGTCTGTCAGCGGTTGAATCATAGCCTGATCTAGTCGAAAGTGATCTACCCAAAAATCTCTACGTGGGTTAAAAAACCTGACAAGTTCTCCAGTCTGCCAATTAATTGACCCCAGATCGGTTCCTTTATGAAGATTACAGAAAATACAAGCATAGCAAAGATTATCTGTTGTTGTGAGTCCACCATGTTTCACGCTGATTATGTGGTCAACTTGACAGCCCAAACTATCTGCCTCTGAGATCAGACAATACTCGCACAGAAAATTACCACGATTGGCAACTAAACGCCGTAGTTCTAAACTAATGTAAGGACGAGACACTTTGAATATTTACTCAACGCTAATATACTTATAAGCCCGTGCTTTTACTAATCTCATAATATGCTCTAGCGTTAGAAAATGGTCTAACTCCCTTTTTTCATCCTCTGTAAGACCTTCAGTTTTTGCTTGGTAAACCAGGTCAGCTACAAGTTCTTTGGCTGCTTCCGAAAGTTGAAAATCGATAACGCTTTGTGGGGTAGTTCCAGCAGCAATGAAGTCGATAATTTCATCGTAGACTCTGGTTGTCTGGGTAGATGTAGTCATTAGCTTTTCCTCCTTTGTCTAGTTTTACTTTGGTAAAGTCAGGGTTTGAAGGGGAATCAAGAATATTTATTATAAACTAAATATTTATCTATGCCTAGTTTTTGCTGATAATTGTTACTTATGTAAGTTAGGGCTGGTAATTGGTAATTGGTAATGGCTAATGGTAAGAATTGACAATAAGCAACTAGCAATTAGCAAT
>CAZZYE010000916.1:0-3636 GCA_964658145.1 uncultured Stigonema sp. | reverse complement strand
TCTCCCTTATCTCCCCATTCCCCGTTCCCCACTCCCTATTTTCAACATAGTTGTGATATCCTTATATTGGCATGATTATGCCGGGATGTAGCGCAGCTTGGTAGCGCACTTCGTTCGGGACGAAGGGGCCGCTGGTTCGAATCCAGTCATCCCGATTTTGATTTGTCGATTAACAAATTACGCCAACCGCATCAGTACATTTGATGTCCAATAAACTACGTGCTTCCCTAACTCGTAATGCCTCCATAAGGGCGTTTAGGGGGTGAACATACTCTTAATTAAAAACCCCGCAGTGATGGCGGGGTACTGTCTTGCTGACTTTTTGTGTCTTGCAGACATTTATTGCTGAGAGGAACGTTTTTTCCCCTCTCGTTCTTAAATCACTTGACGTAACTGTTCTTCTGATTGGATAGGTGTTTTTGGAAGAAGCTGCATTCTGTCATTGAATGCGTAAAAAGCTTCATCATCATCACGATGTTCAAGCACGTATGCTCTTAGTTCTTGAAAAGACATTTCGACAAAATTTGGCTTTGTCATGGGTAATTAACCTCACCATTAGGGTAAATTTCCGCGCTTAGTTTCTTCACCTGCGATAATTACGAGATTGCCAGTTCTCTCGTCTATTCTTACTACGTATATCGGAACATACATTTGGGTTAGTTGCTGACATATCCGGTATAGCTCTACTGCTTGCGCCACTGTAGGTTTCATGCCATTTCCTGTTGAAGGCTGAGATGTAATACCCCGAAGTGGTGCTTAACAAAGTCCTTTGGTTCTAGGTTACGAGCGCTCTCCGGCTTTGCGACCCAGTGCTTTAGAGTTTCCTCTGGGTATTTTCTTAATCGGTGAAGTTCGTACACGCTCAAATTATGAATTCGTTTAAATTATCTTGGGTGTAGTGGTTCTATTTCTAGTTTTATCATACAATCACAATTCGCATTCTATCGAGCGTGACCCAGAGCTAGGCTTGATGCGATGCTGTTCAGGATGACGTCAGCGTGAGATCCACACATGAACTGTCCCTAAAAGAACACGAACACCGTGGCTGCCGATCGCCAATATCGGTAGCCAGAGGGGGCGCTCTCGTTCACCGAACCCAGCTATCGCGCTCTTTGCGCTTGTTGTAAGATAATGGTCAAATTCTTTAAGAAAAACAGCTTTTACGTACAAAATTTGATACTTTGATGCGCAAACACAATGTTTTTTGTTGGTAACAGAAATTATAATGAAAACTCAGGGTATTAGTGAAAATCACCCTAAAAATTGAATTTTTTAAATTTAGCGTAAATTTGAGTGGTAGTGAATGAGTGACTTGCTAGAAAAAGCGCCTTCTATTCGTCATTATTTTGTTGATGAGGCTGGAGATCCCACACTATTTAACAGCAAGGGCAAAGTTATTATACAGAGTGAAGGTTGTTCTCGTTTTTTTATGTTGGGTGTGTTGGACGTTGTTGATCCAGAATTCTTAATAAGGAGCTTAGAGGAGCTAAGGTCTGATTTATTGGCTGACCCATATTTCAAAAAAGTTCCGTCTATGCAGCCTGAGTACCAAAAAACAGCTATCGCATTTCATGCTAAAGATGATATTCCTGAAGTCAGGCGTGAAGTCTTTAACTTATTAAAAAAACTTGAGCTAAAATTTTTTGCAGTGATTAGAGACAAACAAAAGTTACTAGAATATGTGAGGGGGCGCAATCAAAGTGACTTATCTTATTGCTATCATCCGAATGAACTATACGATTATCTAACGCGGAGGTTATTCAAACATCGTTTACATAAAGACGATGGATATAATATTTGTTTTGCCAAACGGGGGAATTCTGATCGGACTGCCGCTCTGAAAGGTGCTTTAGAATTAACTAGAAACAGATTCAATGAAGAACGAGGTGTATTTAACTCGCCTCCTATCAATATTACTGCTACCACACCTCCTCAGTCTCCTTGCCTACAAGCCACTGATTATTTTTTATGGGCGCTGCAACGTTTGTATGAAAGACGTGAAGAGAGGTATGTTGAGTTTATCTTGTCAAGTTACAAACTCGTCCATGATATAGATGATACTAGGGAACACGTATACGGAGCTTTTTATAATAAAAAAAACCCTTTAACTCTATTAAAAATGCCAGAGATATAGGATTGTTAAGCCTCGGCTCTACAATCACACGGCATGAAGCCGAATTTTGTCTCTGGCTTTTCTCATTATATCTAATTTTGTAAATAATTTACGCCCCGTGTTGGAAGCGTGATTAGTCATATGCTAGACTGCGCTCCAGAACATACGTGAACATGCGCATCCCTTCAACAGTCGTCGCGCTTGGCATTCTCTTTAAGCTTTTGTACAACCGTGCATCTGGGTTGTTGATTCACCACACCACCAAGTCTAAGGATGCATTGCTGTGTGGGTAAATTGCGCTTGTGTAGTGCGATCGCTGCTGCCGCTGGTAATCACTATTTCGTTTTCTTTTCCGATTCCCACTCAGGCTACCTACGGTAACCTGCGACGGTTCCTACGAACAAACTTTGAAAATCCGTTGTTAGGACCAGGGGATAATCTCTGGTTTTTCTTTGCAGGTGACGGTTGTGGTGAAGCTGATCGAGACTATATCATGCTTTTAGATAGCGATCCAGGAAATGTGGAGCACACAGCAATTGCTGTTGATTAGTTTTAGGATGTAAATCATATCTAATTTGTCAAGAAATCAACAAAATGGAAGAATTAGCAATTATCCAAAAAAATGATTTGATTAAATGGTAGTCCCTAGCTTCAGACATGGGGCAAGGCCGTGCTGGACTTCAGCAAGGTCAAAATTCTTTCTGATTAAGGTTGAACGGCATTTGCAAGGCGCTAAAATGACTCTATCTCCTTCATTCTCGCTCTTGTTGATTATGGTGTTGCAGCAGCCTGCCCGTTCTATCCCTATTCCACCCTTAGAGAGTGGCGATCGCTTAACTCGTGCTGAGTTTGAGCGCCGCTATGAGGCAACCCCAGAAAAATTCAAGGCGGAATTGATCGAAGGAGTGGTTTACGTGGCATCTCCTGTACGAGTCTTTCATGGCAATCCTCATTTCAATTTAATTACCTGGCTGGGCGTATACAGCACGGCTACTCCGGGTGTAAGCGGGTCGGATAACGCTACAACCAGGCTGGATTTGGACAATGAACCCCAACCAGATGCACTGCTGCGGATTGAAATTGGTGGAACCTCGACCATCAGTGAAGATGGCTACATCGAAGGGGCACCGGAATTAGTCGCGGAAATTGCGACCAGCAGTGCGGCAATTGACTTAGGGTCCAAGCGAAACGTCTACCGTCGTAATGGTGTGCAGGAATATTTGGTGTGGCAAACCTTTGAAAATCGCTTCAGTTGGTTCCGGTTACAAGCTGAGGAATTTGTCTTAATTGAACCCGATGCTGATGGGATGATTTGTAGTAGCGTGTTTCCAGGGTTGTGGCTGGCGGTGTCGGCATTATTGGAGGGCAACATGATGTTCGTGCTGAATGTGCTGCAAGCAGGGATTGGCGATCCGAAACATCAGGCGTTTGTTCAGGAGTTGGCAGGGTGATCGTAAGCTTATATCAAATTGTGATCGCGTCAGGCAGCCCAAGCAAATTTATCAAGAAGGGAACAGGGAACA
>CAZZYE010000915.1:0-3637 GCA_964658145.1 uncultured Stigonema sp. | reverse complement strand
CTTTTTAAGGGGGTCGCCGCAGGCGGGGGGATCACAAGACTTGGGGGGAAAAATCTTATCCGAGCAGTATTGCATTCTGTATGGTACGACGCATCGTGTTATGGTGCTGTACTCTCGTCGTAAGAGCGCACCCTACAAAATTAGAGAGAGTCTCGTTGCTAGGCTCTGCCTAGTAACGATGATCGGGAGGCTCTGCCTCCTTACTCTGGAGGCAGAGCCGCAATACATTCCCACGCAGAGCGTGGGAACGAGAAAGGTCGGGAAAGAGCGAGTTCGTAAGGGGTTTGGCGCGATTGTTGACACCAATGGGTTACCCCGCCCTTACAATGTGGTCAATTCAATTGAAAATTGCTGTCAGGCAGGTTAAGGAAATTTTCTGGGGAGAGACATGGCGTTCCTGTACGGTATTAGATTTAAAAAGGAGAATTTTATCAACACAAGTGAAAAAGTAATCAGGTTTTAGCAAAAATGTAAAATGATTAACACAATGTTTTCTTGAATATTAATAGTATTAACCATTACTTATCAAAAGACTAATAATATGTTTAAAGGTTTGGCAATAACAATTTTTATTAAAAAGTATAGCTATATTGAAATGTTAGCTAATAACCTATTTTTTTTGATGAAAAAGCATTCATTAGCTCATTCATAACAAAACATAATAAATATTCATGGAATGTTGTAGATAAGAGAACTAGAAAATTAGGCTCCGGTTTAAAAGCGTTGAATACCTTCCAATTGGATGTGGGTTACGAATGTGGATGTGGGTAATTAGTACTGTAAATATTATTTATTTATGAATACAATCTAATGTTGTGGAGAGTAGTGAATAAAGAGGAGACATCCAGGGGAGACTTGAGCCAGACATCTCAACGAGTAAAGTTGGAAGAAGCTTATGCCGTATACAATTCCTAACACTAGTTGCGTTGGATGTGACAACTGCCGTCCCCAATGTCCTACAGGTGCAATCACAATACATAACAATAAATACTGGATCGACCCAAGTCTATGTAATAACTGCGAGGGTTTTTACCCCAAACCCCAATGTGTAGCCGTTTGTCCAACTCTTTCCCCCAAACCCTTGCAAGCAAAAAGGGGGAGATGCAAAGTTGATTCCAGAGATCAAAGCAGTCCAGATTTATTCTCCAACGGAAAGAGTAACCCATTTGCTTCGGCTATTGTCATCTGGGAAGCTTGCAACGTGCTGGCGCAACGCAGATCGCTACCTTGGGAAACCGATGAAGCCGGGAACCTGTGCTATCGCCGACAACTCCGCCAAGGGCGGGGGGCGATCGCTTTTCACATCACCAGTTCACCCCATACCAGCGATCGGGTAACGGAGTTAGGGGCAATTGAGGCACTTGATATCAGAACTGCTTGTATCCATCTGATTTTTGCAGCTCATGCTACAGTTCAAGACCAGCCTTGGGAGCAAGAGTTTACCATTGACGATCGCCAAATTGAGAAATATTTGGGGCTGGAGAAACGCAAAGACCTGAGCAAAGCCGCCAAGCTGGCTTTAATGAAAAATATGGTAGAGCAAGCTTGCTCGCTGATTGCTTCTATTGATTGGCCCCAACAAGGTCTAATTAGAGGATTTTCAGTGCAACAGAGCAAATTGTGGCACTTGCAGGAAATTCAGCATCACTTTCAAGAAGACGACCTCGGATGCAAATATCTGATCGGACTAACTTTTAAAGTGAAAGCGGGAATTTGGGCGCAGTATTTCTTAAACAAACAAAAATGCAAGGAGCGAAGCGCGTTTTATCAATACGGCAGTCTGCCCAAAACTCTGTTAACCACAGTGATGAGTATTTGGCAGCAACATGAAGGGGCAGCGCGACTGATGCTATGGTTACTGTTTAAAACTAAAATGGGCAAAGAACAACGGATTACAGTTCCCACTTTACTGCGTATTGCTTACGGTGAAGAGAAAGTCAGCCTTGCTTGTCGGCAACGGGAAGAACGCAAGCGGCTGCTGCGAACCTTTGAAAACGATTTGGAAGTCTTGAATCATTATGGCATAAAAGCAATTTTCGACCCAGTAACTTACCCACCAGAAATTCAACCTTTATGGGCAAAATTGGTTAATATTCCTGAAGATCCAGAGGAAGCATTAGAATTTTGGATGAATGACGGCAGCGGAGACAGGCGTTTGACAGATACAGGTCCCCGTGGTAAATGGAATCTGCTGTTGAATGCCCGGATTTTGTCCTTTGATCTACCGCCAGAATGGGAGCAGCAAAGTCCTGAATCAGAAAAAAAGTCGCGTGCGAAGAGCAGAACAAAGTCAAAAACTACAGTAGCTTATCTACTAGGCGAGCAAATTTTGCAAGCACGAAAAAATTTGAAGCTTTCTCAGAGAGAATTGGCAAAGTTAACAGGTAAAAGCCAAAGCTGGATTCGTGATTTGGAAAATGGTCGCTTAAAAGCCAAGTTAGAAGACCAAGCTTTGTTACGGAAAGTGCTGGGTATAGCTTAGGCAACGGATGACATAACGGATGAAACGGATTCCTCCATGTGTAGAATCCCGATATCAAGCATCCGTTACATCCGGTGCAGGAGGAGAAACATCCTCCCCACTCTCCGCTTCCAAAATTGCTTGAGCCTATATACTAGAGCTAGACAATTTCACCTTGCCTGGGAACCTCGAACGCATGACAAATCGTGAGCAATTGATTCAGGAACTTGAACAGGCTCCCGATGATCTAGTACAAACAGTGCTAGATTTTTTACATCGGGTTAAGGCTATACGCAAAACTCATCCTCTCGCAAAGTTTGCAGGAATTTTAAGTGACTCCGAGGCTGAAGAACTACAACTTGTAATTGCTACAGATTGTCGGCAGGTAGATGTAGATGAGTGGTGAGATTGCACTGGATACTTCCGTTGCTGTTCGTTTCTTAAATGGAGACGCAGCGATTACTTTGTAAGAGGTATAAAAATGAAAACCGAACACGAGAGAGAAGAGATAATCAAAGCGATCAACATACTGCTAACCCAAGCTTACGACAGCACTTTAGATGAATTTTATGCTTTGTTGAAAAAAATTGAAGATGAAGAGGAGGAAGAAGATTTAAAAGTCTACGACAAAGCTAAAAAAGATGCTGAAATCGACGCTACAGTGTCATGGGAAGAAGCTAGAAAAGAACTTGAAACAGAAATAAAAAAGCAAGTTGCTTGAGGTATAAAGTTGAAATCTTAAAGGATGCATTAAAACAACTTAAAAAATTATCGTCAGAACTTCAAGAACGCATAAAACTTAAGATTGACGATTTAGCCACAGAACCCCGTCCAAAAGGTGTTAAAAAGCTAAAAGGTAAAGAAAATGCTTACAGGATTAGAGTAGGTGACTATCGTGTTATATACGATATTTTCGACGATATTTTACTGGTGAATGTTGTGGAAATAGGTCATCGAAGTAAAATTTATAAAGATGAAAGTTGACAAATAAGAAAATCTTAGACCGATCGCCTACAGTATCAACTTGCTGATACCAAGATTTTATTCTCTTCTTACCTTGCCGGACAACCTGGAAAATTATGAGCTTGTCGTGATACATTTGTACCACAGATTCCTCCATGTGAGCAGATACCCCAAAAAGATTGGGAAAAAACTCCAGCCAGTGTCAGAAAACTG
>CAZZYE010000914.1:0-3639 GCA_964658145.1 uncultured Stigonema sp. | reverse complement strand
CGCAACCCCAACCAGCACGTCCGGTTTCCAAGGAACGCAACGCCTTTTGGAAAGACTCGTTAAATGTCCGCCCAATTGCCATCGCTTCCCCTACCGACTTCATTTGCGTTGTCAGCACTGGTTCAGAACCGGGGAACTTTTCAAAGGCGAATCGGGGAACTTTTGTCACGACATAATCAATTGTCGGCTCAAAAGAGGCTGGTGTTTTCTTGGTGATATCGTTGCTGATTTCATCGAGAGTGTAGCCGACAGCTAGCTTTGCCGCCATTTTAGCAATGGGGAAACCAGTGGCTTTAGAAGCCAAAGCCGAACTGCGGGAAACACGGGGATTCATTTCAATCACAACCACTTCACCATCGACGGGATTGACAGCAAACTGGATATTAGAACCACCAGTTTCCACGCCGATCTCGCGAATGATTTTAATTGCCATATCCCGCAGCCGCTGGTATTCTTTGTCGGTAAGAGTTTGGGCTGGGGCGACGGTAATCGAGTCTCCGGTATGAATACCCATTGGATCGAGATTTTCGATAGAACAGATAATCACCACGTTATCTGCTAAGTCTCGCATCACTTCCAGTTCGTACTCTTTCCAACCAAGTAGAGACTGGTCAATCAGAATTTGCGATACAGGACTAGCATCTATACCCGCTTGTGCCATTTCTGCAAATTCTTCTTCGTTGTATGCAATCCCACCGCCAGTCCCACCCATGGTAAACGCAGGACGAATAATTAGGGGATAGGTACCAATTCTTTGAGCGATCGCCTTCGCTTCTTCTAGTATTGAGGCTGTACCACTCGGACACACATTCACCCCAATACGCGTCATTGCCTCGTTAAACAGTTTCCTGTCTTCAGCTTTCTCAATCGCTGGGAGTTTAGCACCAATTAACTCGACACCATACTTGGACAACACTCCATTTTTCGCTAAAGCCACGGCGAGGTTGAGGGCAGTTTGTCCTCCCATTGTTGGCAATAGGGCGTCAGGACGTTCGAGGACGATAACTTTTTCGACAATTTCGGGTGTCAGTGGCTCAATATAAGTGCGATCGGCCGTTTCCGGGTCGGTCATGATTGTCGCTGGGTTGGAGTTTACCAATACCACTTCATAACCTTCTTCTCGCAATGCTTTACAAGCTTGGGTACCAGAATAGTCAAACTCACACGCTTGTCCAATCACTATTGGACCAGACCCTAGTAGCAAAATCTTTTTGATGTCGTCACGGCGGGGCATAGTCGTTGCCTTAGAGTAAAAGAATACAAATCCTGATTATTTTAAGGGTCTTTACCCACCAGTCATGCTACTTATTATCAGCTTTTCTAGGTTTGATGACATATGGGGGAGTGGGGAGTGGGGAGGGACACCCTGGGTAGGCGACTGGCGTCATAGGGAGTTGGTAACAGAACACTCGCCTGTTTGTCAATTGCTGATTTTTCGCGCTGCTTTGGGCATTGATCCTATGTTCGCGTGGTATTAGCAACAAGCAAAGAAAAATTCCATGCCCTACTCCCCACTACGCCCTTCGGGTGACGCTCGTTCCTCGCTACCGCTTCGCTATCGCAGATCCTACAGGAGGGAAACCCTCCTTCAGGGCTGTCTCACCAGTCGCCTACGGAGGGAGACCCTCCTCATGCGCGCTGGCTCCCCCATTCCCCATTCCCCATTACCCTGTTGCACGATTTAATGATTTCGTTTATATATGTTTTGAGATTTTCTAGTGAAATTGGTATGTTTTTATTTTGACATTTTTTGATCGCTCACTGTTAATAAAATATAGTGAGTATTTCATGTAGAGAAGCGAAATTTCGCGTCTCTACATGGTGTATAGGTAAATAAATCAGTTGATACGAGCAGTATTGAGTATAATTTAATAAAATTAATTAAAACATTTACTGAGTAGCTCATTGTATAGTTTTTTAAAATTAATAAATTATGAAATTTATGATTTTATACATGTAATTGTATTAAAAATGGCAGAAAGATTAAAAATGCTTCTTTCTGCCATAATTTATAATTGTTTAAGAACTAGTCCTTCCAGCTTCTTTTTAATCTAGGTAGACTACTCTAAATGATAAACGTGCTAGTTGTAGGAAGTTTATACAAACCCAAGTGTTAAGCTGTCTTTAGCAAGGAAGTGACCCAAATGGTAAGCTCTTTCCTCAGTTTTCAACAGAATTTTTTCGTACAAATATCGTGTACCACGGTCGCCCAAACTCTCTGCTTGAGATGCTTGACGGCGAATCAAGGTAATAATACTTTGCTCTGCTTTGAGGTCGTTTTCTACCATCTGACGGCAAGAATAGACGCCTTCGGTTTCTTCCTCAAAGCAGCATAATTCTGCTAATTTGCTGAAGGTAGCGACTGGCACACCACCCAGTCCATCCAAGCGTTCTCCAATTTCATGAATGTGATCTTGTACTTCTTTGTAGCTTTCGTTAAAAAACTCATGCAGCGAATAGAATTCTGCACCTTCAACAACAAAATGATGTTTTTGATACTGCAAGTACAGTCCCTGAAAACTAGCTAAGACAACGTTAAATCCTTCACAAACTGGCGTAGTTACACTGCTATCAAGCAATACAGGATTATCATAAACATGACCGAAATTCCGTAGCAAGATTTGCGTTTCAGACATTTTTATCCTCGCTTTTGAGCAGTTATATTTGCTGACTGCTTAGTTCCTACATCTTATCATTTTAAAAATGAAAGCAATCCCAATCAACATCACATAATTTTGACTTGTTTATTAAAAAAAACTAATGGACTACCAATAGAATGACCCCAAGTGAAGAGGCGCTTGAAGTTGTCCACAACACCACCATAAAAGCATCATTGGTTTCCAACCAACCGCTTTCAGCATTCGCCGGGATAGCCCTGCGCCGATGAGAAACAGCGACATTCGTCAAACCCGCTTCTGAGACTCTAGGCAGTCCAACCAATAGAAGCAAACGTTTTTAAATGTCACAACGATAGACTGAGTCTATTACAGCACCTCCATCGGGTAGACCACAATATAACCGTAGGGGCGGGGTTACCCCGCCCTTACAATGTGGCGCGGGTTCAATTGAAAACTGCTGTAAAAGCTACCCAAAGCGCGAGTGTGAATCCGATTTTTGGTTGATTGTTGACCGCTACTAGGTTTTCAGTTAACAGCCTCCACGACAATGTGCTTTTTTTTTGGCGTTTCGGCTGACTCTTCATCCAGTTAACTTTGCCGTTCTCATTTTTTTTCAAAAATTATTGAGAAAAGTTTGCACTTAAGTTATTCTTAATAAAATGAGGCTAAACTCCCAGAAATTAAAAAACTCAGGGAGGAAAGGCACGGTATTACTGCGAAACTATTGCACTTTGAGGGAAATTTTCTTGAAACCGTCAATTTCACAACCACAGGAAAAGCAGATTGTTGAGGTAAGTTGGGCAGATCGGTGGCAAGTTTATCAACGCTTGCAGGAGCTAGATATTCTCTGTTGGTGTGAGACTAACCAGCCATTGACAGTTGAAATTAGCAATCCTACGGTAGCTGTTCAACTTTGGAGTGTGATGCGGCAATTCACTGCTGTGCGTCAAGACCTAATTTGGACTCTTGAGCAATGCTGGCGGAACAGCTAGCGATCGCTCTTAAAGGCAAAAGCCACTGC
>CAZZYE010000913.1:0-3641 GCA_964658145.1 uncultured Stigonema sp. | reverse complement strand
CCTTGTCCTCCTTGTCCTCCTCATCTTCCCCATTCCCCACTCCCCACTTGTCCCTGCGGTTTGGTAAGTTAAATAGATGAAGTTTACGCTAACAAGGAACTATCTTGAGTTACCATCCAGATGGCATCATTCCACACGGTGGACAGTTGGTGAATCGCATCGCTACACCAGAACAAAGACAAGAATTTCTCTCGAAAGGCGACTTTCTGCCGCGTGTGCAACTTGATGAACGGGCGGTTTCTGATTTGGAAATGATCGCGATCGGTGGTTTTAGTCCACTCACTGGTTTTATGAACCAAGAAAACTACGATCGCGTTGTTACAGAAATGCGGCTAGCTAACGGTCTTGTTTGGTCAATTCCAATTACACTTTCAGTCGCAGAGGAAGTAGCAGCCCCCCTAAAAGAAGGCAGTTGCCTCCGACTAGATAACCCTGCAGGTCAGTACATCGGGGTTTTAGAACTCACTCAAAAGTATTGCTATGACAAGACCCACGAAGCAGTTAATGTTTACCGCACAAATGATCCCAAGCATCCTGGGGTGCAGGTTGTCTATAGCCAAGGGTCAGTAAATCTCGCAGGTGATGTGTGGTTGTTGCAACGCGACCCCCATCCTCAGTTCCCTAATTACCAAATTGATCCCGTCGAGTCCCGGCAGATGTTTCAGGCAAAAGGCTGGAACACTATTGTCGGTTTCCAAACTCGCAACCCGATCCACCGCGCCCATGAATATATTCAAAAGTGCGCGTTGGAAATTGTGGATGGTTTATTTCTACATCCATTAGTAGGGGCGACGAAAGAAGATGATATACCTGCCGATGTCCGGATGCGCTGCTATGAAATTTTGCTAGAAACATACTATCCTCATGACAGGGTAACTTTAGCAATTAATCCTTCAGCAATGCGTTATGCGGGTCCGCGTGAGGCAATTTTCCATGCCCTCATTCGCAAGAATTACGGCTGTACGCACTTTATCATTGGACGAGACCATGCTGGGGTGGGTAACTATTATGGCACTTACGATGCTCAGTACATATTTAATGAGTTTGAGCCGTCCGAGTTGGGCATTGTGCCGATGATGTTTGAACATGCCTTCTACTGCATGCGTACCAAGCAAATGGCAACGAGTAAAACCAGTCCCAGCAATCCAGAAGAACGCATTCACTTGTCGGGAACAAAAGTACGGGAAATGCTGCGTCGAGGTGAGTTACCTCCACCTGAATTTTCCCGTCCAGAGGTAGCGGCAGAGTTGGCACGGGCAATGCAAGTGCCACTAGATGCTTAAGATAGATTCAGTAGAAAAAGTATAAATTTTTGTTTTACACTACAGACCTCAGCCCTTTAAGCTGAGAACTGATTGACTGAGGGCTGATAGCTAATTATGAAGCGACGGACGTTTTGGCAACGGTTTGGCTTTATACTTATGGCATTGGGTGTCACTGAAGCTGAGTGGTTGACGTTTGGAAATCACTATTACCAAGCTTTGGCACAACCCAACATACGTAAGTTGGCGTTATTAGTAGGCATCAATCAGTATCCACATCCAGCCCTTAGTGGTTGTCTGACAGACGTGGAACTGCAAAAGGAACTTTTGATTCACCGTTTTGGTTTCCAACCATCAGATATTCTCTGTTTACTAGACGGGCAAGCTACCAGGGAATTTATTGAGAGTGCTTTTTTAGAGCATCTCGTTAAGGTAGCCAGACCTGGTGATGTAGTTTTTTTCCACTTTAGCGGCTATGGCAGTCGTGTCAAATTGGGAATGCAGGAAACAATGCAAAATGCTTTGGTTCCATTCGATGGGAATGCTAATACACAAGAAAATAAAATAGTCAATTACTTGTTGTCAGAAACGCTGCTGCTGATGTTGCGATCGCTCGATTGTGACCATGTAACAGCAGTATTGGATACCAGCTATTACGCAGCATCGGATGGAGTACCAACAGGATTGCGAAGTCGTGCCCGCCTTGTTCCGGAACAAGCTATTCTGACACCAGCGGAACTCGACTTTCAACAACAACTCAAACTTCCCACTACCTGTACGGGCGAACGGCCGTTCGCCCCTACCCTTTTCACAGCAACCTCTGACCCTAAGCAATTGGCAAGGGAAGTGCAGTTGTCTGGTTTCAGTGCTGGGCTATTTACCTATGCCTTAACGCAGTACCTTTGGGAAGCTACCTCCACAAATACAATTCAAGTCAGCCTCTCTCGTGTAGCAAGTTCTTTACAGCAGTTGGGTAGTAGTAAACAGCAACCTGCTTTACTGGTTGGGGAGAAAAATCAACGAACACCAGCACTACTTACCGATATTTTTCTCCCCAATCGTACCTTTGGCGCAGAGGGAGTGGTGACAGCAATTGAAGAGGACGGCAAAGTAGCCCAGTTGTGGTTAGGTGGACTACCTTTACAAGTATTAGAATACTACGGAGTCAATTCCAGATTTAATATAGTAACACAAGAGGGATCAACTGCACAACTGGTGTTGCGATCGCGTACTGGCTTGATAGCACTCGCCCAAATTTATCATCCTGACGGTACAACTTCCCTACAAGTCGGGCAACTTGTCACCGAAGCAGTGCGAGTCTTTGCCCGGAATATTAATTTAATAATTGCCCTCGACCCAGGACTCGAAAGAATTGAGCGAGTGGATGCCACAAGTGGGTTTGCCACAGTAGCCCATGTTTCATCAGTAGTGGCGGGAGAACAAGCAGCTGATTATGTGTTTGGCAAACTGCCAGAACCAAAGGTAGTCTCTCCCAGTCGCTATGGTTTATTTTCTTTAGGAAGCAAGCTGATTCCCAACGCTACTGGAGAAGCAGGGGAAGCAGTGAAAGTGGCAGTGCATCGGTTAGCGCCGAAACTGCAAACACTGTTGGCGGCAAAGTTATGGCGACTCACAGAGAATGAAGGTTCTTCTCGCGTATTGGTTAGGGCAAGCCTAGAAATAATTGATAGCCTACCATCTCAGATACTCATGCTACGAGAAACAGTGCTTAAACAGGGGGAGTCGAAAATACTAGAATACAGTCCCACTGAAGAAATTCCCACAGTACATATAGGTAGTCGGATACAGTACCGAGTAGAAAACACGAGCGATCGCCCAGTATATTTAATGTTGCTGGGATTAAATAGTAGTAGAACTGCGATCGCACTCTTCCCTTGGCAAAAGATTACCGAACCTGATAGTTCGGAAGCCAAACTACTGCTGAAAGATGTGATCGTTGCCCCTGGGGAAACTCGTACTGTACCACAAACTACTAGTGGTTTTGAATGGGTAGTGCAAGCACCAGCTTCTCTGAGTGAAACCCAACTCATCTTCAGCACTGCTCCCTTTACCCAAACCCTCACCACGATGATCGCTGCTAAGCATCCCACAGCAGAACAACATCGCATTCAGCCAATAATCAATCCTTTAGAAGTGGTACAAGCCGTTTTGCAAGACTTGCACAATGCCAGTGCAGTTAAAGCCGAGGTCAGCGGCACAGCTACTGACTCCTATATCTTAGATGTGAATAATTGGGCAAGTCTAAGTTTTGTTTATCAAGTGATATAATGTTCACCTACTTATTAATACGTCCGGCAAATCAACCAAAATAAAAACTTGTCAACCCATGTAGAGACGTTGCAATGCAACGTCTCTACA
>CAZZYE010000912.1:0-3650 GCA_964658145.1 uncultured Stigonema sp. | reverse complement strand
TTTTAATTTTTAATTTTTAATTATTTTGGTCACGGCTAAACGGAGTGAGCGCAGGCCCGGGGAATTGTTTCATTCTTCTTTGGTAAAATGCCTCATCGCCAATGGGCTTGCCCCACCACCAGAGGTCGTATAGCGAAGCTGCTAAACCGGAATAGCCGATGTCCATCTTCTTGCTTTTCTCTTGTTCGGTTGCGTCAATTAAAGCATAAGTTAGGGTACACTCTTCACAACAGCCAAGATAGTCTTTACTTTCTGAACAGGAATGATGCAATTCTGGGTGGTTTATTTTGATCTTGTTCATGCCACCACTCTTTGAAGTCCTCAAGCATAAAACCATGATTTTTCGCGCTTGTTAAAAAATCTGATATGTGATGCACAAATGCTGGGATTTCAATGACCTCTTGATTTCTTTGAAAATTAGCTTGTGTTCCTCGATATTGTCTGAATGGATGGAGTTCAGAGATGAAGAAGTATCCTCCTTTGACTAATACACGAAATGCTTCTGAAAATATAAATGAGAAGTCTTCTATGTGTTCTAGAACGAGATTACAGGTGATCAAATCAGCAGACCCATTGCTACAAGCCCATTGCTTCGTGATGTCTGCTGTCATAAAAATCACGTTGGCTCTTCTCACTTTCTCTTTCGCCTTTTCGATCATGTACGCTGAAAAATCGATCGCATATAACTTTTTGGATACAACCACAGGCTTTGGCTTAAAAGCGATTCAGTGTGTGCCAGTAATGCTTAAGAGCGAGGTGTCACTATGACTACTTGCCAAAAGCTTAATACTCCGTTTCATAGACTCACAAGAAAATTTTAGCCAAGCTGTGCGCTCCATCTTAAAGCGTTATCTCTATAATCCCAAAGCTACCCCCTAACTAATATCTATATAACAGCCTACATATTTTTTTGATTCAATGGTCTACTTAAGATAAATTCTCCACGCCCCAATGATTCGAGAATTTCTGAGACAGAAATGCCTAACTCCTCAGAAATCTTCAGGCATCCCTGCCAACCTTCTTCCGTTACAGTTAAACGCCTATGTTTCTTAGTAGAACCACGTTTCAATGGACGTCCTTCATGCTGAAGATTTGCTAGAGAATTTGGATGCGCCATATACTTTCAAAATTTATCTTTACATTCATAATCTATCAAAAAGAATTTTTGATTTCTATTAAACATACTATAATTTAGAATAAAATAGATAGTTTGGCAGGTGGATTGCGCCCTCTTGTCTAGATTCATTCTCAAACGAAAAACCCCGACCTATAGCAAGGTACGGGGCTGCAATTTAAAAAACCTACATTCATCATGACACAACTAACCTTTTTTCAGATAGCAGTAAAGCTAATCTGTTATGCGCGATCGCTCCGTCAGAGCGCACCTACGACCGTGGCAGCACAACATTTGACGGATACATGGTCATCTGTTTCTAACTGCTTGGTCAAAACTGAAAATCTTGGGCATGACATCTCCCAGCCTTACGGCGCTGTAGCGCATGTGAAGCGTACTTGGGAAACCATAGACAATCCACGAGGCGCGTTTCTATTTCAGATTGGGCGACAGCCTGTCGAACAAATGGGGTCTAGGTTACCAGTGAGGACGGCAGGGGTAGGGGAATACGCCTTGAAGCATCTCAAGAGAATTTACCCTAACAACTGGCAAGACGCGGCGATGTACTTTGGCTTGGAGGTGGCATGATGAGCGGACTTTATAACGTCTCCAGACATCGCTTGGTCGTTAGCGAGAACATAGGTGAAAATTACTCTGCAAGGATTGTGGAGTACCTTACGCTTGACGAAATTCGTCGCGACGGTGGTACTCAGCCTAGGGCTGCAATTAACTTGCAACACGTTAAGCTTCTGGAAGAACAGATAGAAGATGGGCAACAATTAGAACCTATCACAGTCTTCTACGACGGCGAATTGTACTGGTTGGCTGATGGCTTCCACCGATGGCATGCTCATCGCAATCGTGAAGAGGAAGTTATTGCTTGCGTTATCCATCAAGGCTCTAGGCGTGAAGCTGTTCTCTATTCAGTGGGTGCTAACGCTGACCATAAGCCTGCTTTGCCTCGTAGTCGGGATGATAAGCGACGGGCAGTTATGACACTGCTAACTGACCCGGAATGGAAAGAGTGGAGCGATAGGGAAATTGCTCGCCGATGTTGTGTCGGTAATCAAATGGTTAGCCAACTCCGCTCGTCTATCTGTGTGAATCACACAGATACAAAACTTAACAAAGAGAGAAAAGCTCAGCGAGGAGGGAAAACCTATACTGTTAACATCACCAACATTGGTAAGAAAGCTACTACACCACTAGTGAAGAGTCGTGTGACAGTCAAGCCCGATCATCCCCTGTTTCCCGGTCAGTCTGGTAAAATCACACAGTTACCCAACTCGGACGCTGCAATTGTGGAACTAGATAACGGTAATCGTGAGCTAATTCAACTTAAAGACTTAGATATGGAGCAACTTGATGTGAGCGCAGGCATCTCCATAGCCCATCACCTCCAGTTAGCAGTCGCGGGGTTAGTGGAAATTCATGCTCCCAACAACAGTAAGATAAATGGTCGTTTAGGACGCATTGCTGCTGTACATGAAAGTAGAGTGGAAGTTTGGCTACGCGATCTAAATACTATGACTATGCACAAACATACCTTGGAACATCAACAGGTGGAATCAGTGCCTATGGATAGCGAACCGCAGTTAGTTGAAGTGGGCTTACGCATAACTAGGCTAAGCTCGTGCAACCTAGACCCGTTTGAGGTTGAAATTCTTCTGTTGCTAGAGCGACAAGTAGCTTTTACACCAGTTGAGTTAAGGTATCTTGCTCAAATGGAGCAGTTTTACGGAATTACCGACACTTGATGAAGGAGGATGCTGATTGTGGGCGGATGCTCTCAAGTTGTGAGCCGCCAAAAAAGTTAGGGTAGTGAGTAATTAGTACTATGCAGGGGGTCTAATATGGCATTTGGCTTAATTGCATCTTACATTCACTCCAACGGATGTATTATATCAAATCCGGTTAAATGAACACACAAACGGTAGGGGCACAGCACTGCTCATTGGTGTCAACTTAAGCGAGAAGTAGCCATAAGATGTAATCTAAGAACATCGATATCGATGTTCTTAGTGATACATCATGGGTGGAAAACGTACCACAAGAAAAGGAAACGCGGATCTGCGGCAACAAAAGCATGTACCAGCACCGCCAATCGAACAGATAGAAAAAGAACTATTATCACTACTGTCTCCAAGAAGCTTTAAGCCCTGATCGTGAATGTAAAGGAAAAGATGATAAGAAATTACGCTCGCGAATACTAACATTGCCAGTAATGATGGCAGTAGTGTTGAGTTTGGTATATCGACAAATTGCGGGATTAAGAGAAGTGGTGCGGGTATTATCGGAGGAAGGTGTACTGTGGGTAGAGCCGATTTGTGTGAGTGTTGAAGCAGTATCGAAACGGTTGCGAACATTACCAACAGAATTATTTGCCGAACTTTTTGAGCAAGTAATGGAACAAATCCGTAGCCGGGAATCAACACCTTCAATACCAGAACATTGGCAATCAGTAAATCAAAGGTTTACAGCAATATGGATTGCAGATGGTTCGACACTTGAAGCACTGCGACGAAAACTCAAAACC
>CAZZYE010000911.1:0-3651 GCA_964658145.1 uncultured Stigonema sp. | reverse complement strand
GCTTAGCGATTCTTTGACCGATAAAACGGACGTTTAACGACAACTGCTGGGTAAGCTTTGCCACGAACCTCCACGAATAGCTGCTGACCGACAACTGCAAGCGGTGTAGGAACATAGGCTAAGGCAATGGGATAACCGAGTGTAGGTGATAGTGTACCACTAGTAACTTCCCCAACGACTACACCTGTTGATAGTACTTGATAACCGTGACGAGCAATATTGCGTCCTTGCATTTGTAAACCGACTAGTCGGCGCTGGACTCCGCCAGCTTTTTGCTGTTCCAAAATTGACCGACCAATAAAATCACCTTTGGTATCCAGGTGAACCAGCCAACCTAAACCAGCTTCTAACGGGTTAGTGGTGTCGTCGATATCTTGACCGTAAAGTGCCATTGCAGCTTCTAGTCTCAAGGTGTCTCTTGCACCAAGTCCGCAGGGAACGACACCAGCATGAAGAAGACTCTGCCACAATTCTACACCCACATCTGGATCTACCATCACCTCAAATCCATCTTCCCCGGTGTAACCTGTGCGGGCAATAAAGGCTGGTTTACCTAGTACTGTCGCTTCAATGTGACCGAATGCTTTGATTGGGGTTAAGTCCTCTTGCACCAAGGGCTGAAGGAAACTGCTTGCTTTTGGTCCTTGCACCGCAATTAAGACTTTTTCGGGCGAAATATCTTGAAATTTTACTTCATCTAGGTTTAGGTGTTGCAATAGCCATGCTTTGTCTTTACTAGTAGTTGCAGCATTGACAATCAGCACACCCTGGTGTTCTCCAGTGGATTCACCTTGGTAATAAAAAATGATGTCGTCGATAATTCCTGCTTGGGGATTCAACAATACGGTATATTGCGCTTGACCAGATTGCAACCGACTCAAGTCTGAAGGAACTAAAGGCTGGATTTGGGAAATTAGGTCTTTTCCCTGAAGAATAAATTTACCCATATGGGAAATATCGAACATTCCTGCTGCATTTCTTACAGCTTCGTGTTCCCGACTAATGCCAACAAACTGCACAGGCATTTCCCAACCGCCAAAGCTAGTAAGCCGCGCTTTCAGTTCTTGTGCAAGGGAATATAGGGGTGTTCGAGTCAGGGATAAAGGAATTTCTTCTTGATTAGCCACAAGTCGTTTTGCTGTCGTAGGTAAACATCCTTCTTCAGTATTACCGAGAAGACCTCATATTGAACGGATGCTAACACAAAGACTGGCAACGGAAGTTGAAGGATGTAACGGATTCGTTGATCGGTGTTCCTCACTAACCAACTATCCGTTACATCCGCTACCACATCCGCTGCAAAGACTGGCAACGGAAGTTGAAGGATGTAACGGATTCGTTGATCGGTGATCCTCACCAACCAACTACCCGTTACATCCGCTACCTCATCCGTTGCCGATTTTACTTTATGCCTAGAATATTCAGGATGAGGTACAAACTTGCCGTGAACGAAGCCGCACCAAGGAACGTGCAAACTGGCAGGGTCAGAATCCACGATAGCGCTATATTCCTCAGCGTTTCTGCCTGTAGCCCAGAACCACTCGCTGCCATCGTACCTGCTATACCAGAGGATAGCACGTGGGTGGTACTAACAGGTAGACCGAAGTGATCGGCAGCAGAAATTGTTGCCGCCGCCACTATTTCAGCTGATGCGCCCTGACCGTAGGAAAGGTGTTCTTTACCAATCTTTTCACCCACCGTGACTACGATCCGCTTCCAACCAATCATCGTGCCAATACCTAGTGCGAAGGCGACGGCTACTTTTACGAAATTGGGAATGTACTTGGTCTGTTGATCCAATGTTTTCTCGTAACCTTTCAAAGCCTTCTCCTCTTGGGGATTGGTCAGCTGTTTCCCTTTGTCCAGCTTGCCAATTGCAGAGGAGACGAGATACATATCATTTCGGAGTACACGGCGATCGCTATTTGAAAAATCTTGGAAACTCGTCTTGCCAGACAGCTTGTTTGTAATAGTGCGATTCTTGGCAGCAAGTGCTGGAAAGACTTTATTGCTGACTTTACTGTTCGGCTTTAAAAAGTTTGTCAGTTCAGTGTTTGCCTGTTGGTCGTTCAGGGCGACTCCAGACGCATGTTGTGCAATTATGGGAGCCACAGTCCGTGACTCAGTAGCTAGCTGAGTAATATTCGTGGATTGGAGATTCAGTGCAAATGCACCCGGAAGGACGGCAACCAGGATCAGCGTCAACAGACCCATACCTTTTTGTCCGTCATTTGAACCGTGGGCGAAGCTGACAGAAGTACATGTCAGAATTAACAAAGCCCGAACCCAAGGCGGTGGTGCCTTCTTTTCATCTGCAGGTTGGTACAACTCAGGTCGTCTGATCAACGCCTTCGCAGCAAGCAGCAGTAGTGCTGCGCAACCGAATCCAACGACTGGCGAAACCAGCAGCGCGGCAAAAACACTCTGCACTGGTGCCCAGTTTAGACCCTCGTTTATGGCATGACCCGACAGCAATGCATGCCCTATACTGACACCCAGGATTGCACCAATCAAAGCGTGTGAACTGGAGTTTGGTAAGCCTACGTACCAGGTTCCAAAGTTCCAAATGATCGCTGAGATCAGAATAGAGAATATCATCGCGTAGCTTGGACCCGAACCTATAGTCGTTACCAAATCAATTGGTAAGAGCGCCACCACGGTATAAGCGACGGCTCCGCTCGACAACAGTACACCCAGCAAATTACAAATGCCTGACCAGACGACGGCGACAGTTGGCTTCAGCGAGTGAGTGTAGATGACTGTGGCAACTGCGTTTGCGGTATCGTGAAAACCGTTGATCGCTTCAAAAAAGAGCGCCAGTCCCACAGATAACACGAGCAGCAAAATAGTGCTTGCCGTTACTGTCTCTCCAAATACATGCATACAATGTTCTCCATATAGGAAAAAGATGTTGGCGAACTTTATTTCAGTTACTTGACCGCATAAGTGTATAATCTGTAACTTCCAAAACCAAAGCTATAATTTTTGATGCTCCAATACGGTATTACTTTGGGAAGCGGGTAGAGGCTCCAAATTACTTTTAAGATTTTCCCACATCAAATGCCAACGCTTGGTACTTCATAAATGAATAGAAACTTTTATTAATTCTTCAATATTTTACTTTATAAAAATAAGTTTAATTGTCTTATTAAATTAGAGGTAAAGATAAGGTTAACCCTAGTTTAAATTGGGTTGTTATTAAACCTGAGCCGATGAAATTCAGTCTTTAGACAGAATTGGCACGACATTTTCCTATTCTATATCTATCACAAGGAAGTTGCAAAATAGAAGTGTGTATTTAGGTAACAAGCTATACAATTTCCTTGCTACAAGGGGAATGGGGCAAATATCAAGTTGCTTGTTTTACTCAATTTATGACGGTGTTGTAATTTACTAAGCGTGGCTCTTTCTATGGTACGAAACCGCACCTAATACAGACGGTGCGAGAAACTTTTAGCTTTGGTGCGTTGCACATACTACTGATAAGTTCTGACCAATTACTTCCGAACAAGAGCGAAAATTACCTATCTTGTAGGGTGTGGGCACCATGATTAAACTTGGCGGCATCGCGTGTGGCGCTAATACACAAGGGAGAACTTTAGGTAATTTACAGCTATTTTTTATTTATTGAACCACAGATTGCCGTAGGGG
>CAZZYE010000910.1:0-3651 GCA_964658145.1 uncultured Stigonema sp. | reverse complement strand
CACTTCAACTCGCGAACTATTTCCCCCTTTCCACATCCCGTGAAAAGTCAGGTTAGCAACGCGCTTGTATTTGGTTCACTAGCACTGAAAGACCCTTGATTACCAAATTGAATTGCGTTTGCTGTCGTGACCACGAACGAACCACCAACATTTAAGCTGGCATTTTTACCAAAAACAATTCCATTTGGATTAATTAGAAACAGGTTGGCTGTGCCATTGGCGTGAATTAACCCATTAATGTTAGAGACTGACCCACCTGTTACCCTGCTGAAGATGTTTTGAACATCCGCAGCATTATTAAAGTGTGCCGTCTCTCCAGTGCGCACAGAGAATTCCCCAAAACTGTGGAACAAATTGCCACCTGCCCTGGTTCCACCTTCAATGATGTGCGTGTTCCCATCTAATCTGACAGTGGAGTTATTGGGTAGAGTCTTATCTGGGGTAATTTGGGCTTGGGCTTCCTTTGTGGAGAATGCGATCGCCCCACTGATCACCATCCCCAAGAACCACCGACCCCCAGTACGTACTCCAAAGAACATAGCACTACCCCCCAGTTATGCAGCAGCAGACGCCTCAACATTTAGTAAACCACATTAGTGTTCGTTAAATAAACCCATTGTAGGAAGTTGTCCAACTGAAGTAACAAGCGCTCATTACTAGTTTAAGCGCATGAACCACATGCATAACCCCCGGTGATGAGCCGAGGGTTTATTCTTTTAATTCATTTTTAAATCAGCTTAAAACTTTTACCCTGTTCTTCCCATTCAACTTGTTCAATCGTGGCAAGCTCTGTCACCCAAGTTATTATTTCTTCCTGAGTTGGTTTCTTACCTGCAAAGCTTTGTTGACGACACCACCTTACCTCAAATGTATTACCCAACCGCTACATAAATGTGAAATTTTGGTGAGATTTTTGGGTAAACTTGACGACTGTGAGTATTCACTGAGTTATCAGTTTTAGTGTGCAGTCGCGACAATTATTTGTATAGCTGCATTCAATTAATGCAGCTATGCATGGATGCCATCAAGAAACTAGGGTCTTTGGCAGGACTTTACCAAAACGGGAATTTTGTACGCTAAGAGATTCTGATAGTTGTTGAAAGTCTTTTTCAGCAATACTTTCAGCCCAAAGCTATTTTTGATTTTTTAACCAATCTCGTGGCTTTTTGTCAAAATTTTACTTGACTCTCGTGAAACGCTGAAAAATCTGCTAGGTAAAGGATTCGGTGTTTCTCATTTGACCCTTAGCGTACAAAATTCCCGTTTTAGCACCATGACCCCGTTTTAAATGAAATTTCTAATTTTGGTATGCGGTGGACTGCTCAGCGAACGCTTTGAACTCGATAGCGTCGTGACTACAAAAGAGGCGGACGCCACTACTTTGTAAGAGCGATAACGCACGCAACCGTTCTTGATTGTGGAGCCTCGCCTCGCGGTCTACCTCCATCAACCATTGGTAGGCACGCAGACCCGGTGTGCAGCGTGGGTTAGTGGTTCCCATTTCGTGCCGATAAAAGTAGGCATCGCCCGCATGTAAAAGCCAACCCTCCTGTGTCTTGATGGCAACGCCAGCATGACCCCGGGTGTGACCTGGGAGCGGGATGAGGAGAATCTCCTCAGGCAATCCGTGGAGGTCGCGCACTGCCTCAAAGCCGAACCAAGGCTCGCCCCCCAACGTATAGTACTTCCAGTGTTTGACTTCATCCCATTGACCAGGACGATAGCGCTCGTGAGCGATGAAGCCGCGCCGCTCCTGTGCGGCATCAATCTCAGCCTGCATCACATGCACAGTCGCTTCGGGAAAATCCTCCAGCCCACCCGCATGATCGAAATCAAGGTGGGTAAGCACGATATGGCGCACGTCACGCGCTGCGTAGCCAAGCTGCTCGACAGCCGCGAGTGCCGTGTATTTTTGTTCAAACTGTATGCGGTTTAAATTCATGAAAAACGGGCTGAGTCGCGATCGCGGCGCTTTGACATCGCGCTCACCGAAGCCAGTATCGATGAGAACGAGTCCCTGCTCTGTCTCGACGAGCAGACAGTGGCAGATGAGGCGGGCTGTTAGTCCGCGACTAAAGCCATCGAAGAGCGCCCCACCAATTGGACACATGCAACCGCAATTAAGATGATGAATACGCATAAATGATTCCACTTACCATCAACCTCTGTTAAAGACCGAGCGGTATGAATAATCAACATACTTAGGGATGAAAAGATTGATCGCTGGGATTTTTACTGAGGAAGGCGTCTAATTAAGCCGTATTTAACGTTCATCACTTAAAATTGAACTAAACACCCCCATAGATTGTTTTAACTGCTGAGCTGTATCTGCCTCTTCTTGATAGGTTCGTATGTAGTCCAAACTCAATCCGAGAAACGGTACTAAGTAGGCAATAATCTTAAGAAAATGGGCGATGTTGAAATGGTTGTCAAATAGCTTAGTAGAACCAAAAACCATATGGATCTGAGTGGCGACTTCAGGAATAACACTGATAACAAGTGCATGAGAGAACAAACTTGGATATTTGTAGTAAAAGCGAGGGAAAACAACAAGACCTGCGAAGATAAATAGTAAGAGCGGAGCAACGTCCCAAGGACGAGTCACGATAGAGTTAGGAAAGATGGTTGTGGGTAGAGTAGGACTGTGGGCGCAGATGGATACAATCCAAAAAGCTAGCAATCCACAAACTAGACTCGCAAGCACCACCAAACCGATACTCCTCTTCCTCTTTCTCGGCTGAGCAATCAAGAAAAAACCTGTACCACCAAGTACAATCAAAGCATTGAAAAGTCGGCAGATTGCCCAAGTGAACGGGATAAGATTCTGGTTATCTGCCACACCTTGAATTAATCTATCAGCTGCCAAAGTGTGAAATGCATCCATGCACCCGGCGCTAAAAAGTGCCACGCCAATAATCGGAGTAACGATATCATCCTTGAGGTAGAACTGTATTAAAGAAAAAATGACTATGAAGATTGCTGTACAGAAGGCACTCCACTCCAAAATGGTGTGTGTAAAGCTACCCGACAGAGTATAGTGTATGACATCGATGGCTTCACCTTGAGTCTTATTCAAGGCATCAGAGACATGGAAGGTCTGCGAAGGCGAACCAAAATCTACTCCCAGTAGATTTAGCAAGCTAGGCAATACACATATAACGACCACTGCCCAAACAAATTGCACAGGAATCCGAGTTTTTATCATTGAAATTTCTGAGGAATGTCGCTTAACTAATAAGTATATTCTGGGTTTTGTGAAGTGGTGGCGGTATGATTGGCGATTCCAATGCTCGTTCGCATGATTGCGTGTCAGTTGGGGAGAAGACTCGAAGACGGCACAAGCCGATTAGTCCTTCCACTGGTCATATTAATCACAGATTCGGTGTTCAGCTGTTGCAGGCGCTCAGGTTAAGAAGCAAAGTAACAGCTCTAGCTACTGGTATTGGTACGCTCTTATTACTGGCAGTTGGATCAACGGAAATTACTCAAGCTCAACAAAAAAATACCCTCATTATAGCATATCCGGAACGCTACCGCATTGAAAGGGATCGGGATATTCAGATAGGGGACTTCCAATTTAAAAAATATCCAATGAGTGTAGGGTGCGTTAGCGATAGCGTAACGCACCACTGTCCGGTGCGTTACGGTGTT
>CAZZYE010000909.1:0-3654 GCA_964658145.1 uncultured Stigonema sp. | reverse complement strand
ACAAGCCCCCCTTTTTAAGGGGGGTTGGGGGGATCTTCAGTTAATTATAGGGTGCGTTAGCGAAGCGTTACGCACACTATTCATCAATCCGTTAATCATGGTGCCGTACTGTGACAAGAGCGCACCCTACATCGACTTCACTTTCCGAACTCCCTGTTATGGCTGCTTGATGTGTTCCTAGTTGCCAACAACGCTCAAATTTCCATATGACGATTAAGTAATACTTGCACACTTAAACGTTGTGCGTCGGGCAGTCCCAAAATTGAGCGCGTCTTCAGCTAGAAGAAATACCTTTGTTAGGGTTGCTCGGAACAATTTTTGAAAAATTTACTACTTGCATTTTTAGTCACAATCTGTTTCAATAATTCTTGGAAATAATCTGAAGTTAGTTAAAAAAACTAACTCCACTCTACTATAGTCACTGCAAAAATGCGGTTCTTTTGATTGAGCGCAGTGGTAACTCATTTGTTGAAGTTAAATGTTGGTTTTCAATTTGTTAACCAACTTAAACCTTTGCGAAAAATATCCAAAATTTAGAATAGGAGACAGAAAACATGTCCTTGAAAAATAGAGCGATCGCAACTACTGTTTCAACAATATTTGCCTTGGGTTTTGTAAGTGTAGGAACCTCAGTGAAAGCACAAGACGCAGCGCCAAGATTGTCTTGCACAAATAGATTGTTACAGGGCTACTATGGAGTTAAATCTTCAGGTTTTGTAAATGGGTCTACTCCTTTTAATTTAGTTTTTCTAGATAGATTTGATGGAAATGGCAACATAACAGGGGTTAAGGGTAGTACCAGTACTGGTGGAGTGATTGCTCAAAATTTATCTGATACTGGCACCTACCAAGTAAATAGTGACTGCACTGTTACTATAACCTTTGATACAGGTAATGGTAATAAATCTACGAACTTTGGTGTTATTGTTAATAATGGGAAAAAAATATTCTACACTGCGACAGACTCTGGCGTGAATATTTCTGGAACGTTTGAAAAAGTTGATTATTAGGACGTTGATCGCAGCAGTTTTCAATTGAATTGACCACATTGTAAGGGCGCGGAAACCGCGCCCCTACGTTTATATTGTGGTCTACCCGACTGGAAGCATCATACAGATTGCTTTGCCTCTTTCTAGCTTTACAGAAAAGGGAATAACATCACCACATTTTAAAAGTTTAAAATGTCTAGTGATTGTTCTATTTGTAAATCTAAAATTCTTTCCCGTGCATTTTTGTGTTCTGCTAGCTTACCTTCTTTTTGATAGAGGTGTGTTGCTTTCTGGAAATCCTCAATTGCTAAAAGCTTATCTCCTTGACTATAACGAGCATTACCACGGTTATAATAAGCATCAGCATCATGGGGATTAATCTTTATTGCTTGAGTGTAATCCTCAATTGCTTTTTCGTAATCTCCTAGGTCAGAACGAGTGTTACCACGGTTTTTGTAAGCAACGGCATCATTGGGACTAATTTCGATTACCTGAGTGAAAACCTCAATTGAGCGCTTATAATCTCCAATTTCAGAAACATTACCTCTTTTATCATCTACATAGTTATCATTGGCATAAATGTTTATTGCCTGAATAAATTCCTGTTGATCTTTTAAAAGATAGGGATTAATTTTTATTGCCTGAGTGTAATCCTCAATTGCTCCCTGCTTATCGCCTATGCGATCGCGAGTATCAGCACGGTTTCTGTAAGCTACAGCATCAGAGGGATTAATTTTTATTGCCTGAGTATAATCCTCAATTGCTCCCTCATAATCTCCGAGGTGATAACGAACATTACCACTTTTGTTATAAGCTTTGGCATAATTAGGATTAATTGTTATTGCTTGACTGTAATCCGCAATTGCTCCCTCGTAATCTCCCAAGTAATGACGAGCATTACCACGTTTGTAATGAGTATTGGCATCTTTAGGATTCAGCCGCAATGCTTCGTTATAACTAGTAATTGCAGCGTCATAGTGTCCTTTCTGGAAGCATTCATCACCTCGCTTCACATAAAGCAGATTCAAATCTGCATGACTGTAAAACTGATTCTTTGGTTGCTTATGGGTTGGTGACTGCCTAGGGTTGTGTTGGTCAGTTTGAGATTTTTGTCTGTAAGAATTGTCTTTTACAGAAGATTGTAACTGTTCTAGATAGCAAGGTAAGCCACCGCCATACAGCAATTGATTGATACCGAATGAAATTTTCCCAGTTTTCAGCTTAATCATCTGGGTTGGCAGAAAGCCAGCCAAGAAGAGGTGATACTCAGGTTGTGCCTCATTCACGTCTTCTTGAATTAGAATGCAAACTACAACTGCGTTTTTTTCAACTTCTTCTGCACTAATTGACCATCTGACTTTATCAATACTGCCGTAACGGGACTTAACCGCGATGCCAACCGATGGATCGTTCGTCAGTGTAAAATCAACCTTGCCATCGCCGCCGAATCGTCTTTCATAATCGATTTCAGTCACAAAATCAGCTAAACGTTCTTTGACAACTTCCTCACCGAGTTTTCCTTTCAAGTTGTAGATAAAAACGTCACGAACTGGCGAAGTGCGCTTATATTTTTCAGCCATCTGCCAGCAAAATTCCCGTAGTGCTTTTAACCTCTCTCCGGAGATGACCGTTAATTCACTATATTGACCTTCTGTTTTACAATGAAGCAGACAGCCAGATGTTAACCTTTTGATAAAGTCGGATTGTAGCGATCGCAGTAGGGTAATCCAGTCCATTGATAGTTCTGCGAATCTTTTTATTAAATTATTCTATCAAAATATCAAGTCAGCTTAATTTTTTCCAACGGATTAAAATTATGTGATAAGTTTTAATTATACTTAACCCTCGCCAACTCCTTGCGGACTCTGTAGGCAACAGGATATCGTCTGTTTGGTAAGATCGCCTGAAATCACCAAAATTCTGTTTCCCATGATTTAGTCGAGTTGTTCTAAATTGAGTATTATTGGTAGATCCTAGTAGTTAGGACAGTAGTTAGGATGCCCACAACATGCAAACCAACGAATCTTTGGAAACCACCAGCGATCTAGCTGTTGCAGAGTCATCATCCCTAACTGATGAGCAGTATCGCAGAAAAATGGAGCGACGCAAAGAAGTACAGGACCGACGAGTCGCTCAAGCAGTGCCAGAAAAAGGGTTAATAATTGTTAACACAGGCAATGGCAAGGGGAAGACGACTGCGGCGTTAGGGATAGTCTTGCGATCGCTTGGTCATGGGTATAAGGTAGCAATCATCCAATTTATCAAAGGAGCTTGGGAACCTGCTGAAAAGCTGGTTTTCAGTCTTTGGTCAGACCAGTTAGAATTTCATGCTATGGGCGAAGGCTTCACCTGGGACACTCAAGACCGCGATCGCGATATTGAAAAAGCAATCGCCGCTTGGCAAAAAGGATTAGAATATATCCGCAATCCAGACTTTAAGCTGGTGGTGTTGGATGAAATCAATATTGCTATTAAACTTGGCTACTTACGAGTTGAGGAAGTTTTGGCTGGATTGGAGCAAAAGCCCTTTGACAATCATGTGATTCTTACAGGTAGAGGCGCGCCTACGGCATTAATTGACCGAGCTGACTTAGTGACGGAAATGACTCTAATTAAGCATCCCTTCCGTGACCAAGGCGTGAAAGCGCAACCAGGAATTGAGTAT
>CAZZYE010000908.1:0-3656 GCA_964658145.1 uncultured Stigonema sp. | reverse complement strand
CACTAACGAACTAAGTTGCTTTGCCGTTTCAAAGAAGAAAGCGACATTTTCCTCTGGAGTTTCTGGGAGAACACCATGACCGAGATTGAGAATATGTCCCCAGTTACCTGCTTTGCGAACGGTATCAAGGATGCGCGAGCGGATAAACTCTTTAGAACCAAATAGCACACCAGGGTCGAGATTTCCCTGCACTTTGATGTGCTTTCCTAATCTTGCCCGCGCCTCTGCCATATCTACTGCCCAGTCTACAGTGACAATATCCGCACCCGATAAAGCCATTCTCTCCAGAACACCGGCACTACCGCTTACTAATAAGATCAGGGGCGTATGTGGATGAGTTTCCTTGACTTGCTCGAAAACCCTTTGTTGATAAGGGAGAGCGAAAGTGTCATAATCTTGAGGACTCAGCTGACCTGCCCAAGAATCAAACATTTGCACGACTTGAGCACCAGAGTCAATTTGGTAGCGGACATAGATGGCGATCGCATCAGCGAATTTTCCTAACAGTTGATGCAGTATAGTCGGGTCTGAAAATGCCATGCTTTTGATGGCAGAGTAGGTTTTAGAACCTTTTCCTTCTACTGCGTAAGCTGCTAGTGTCCACGGTGCGCCGACAAATCCCAATACTGTTGATTTGTTACCCACTTCCTGCCGCAACGCCTGTAAAATTGTTTTGATAAACGGTAGCGACTGTTCTGGTTCTAAGGGACGTAAGTTATCAACTTGTTGTTGAGTGCGAATAGGTGAGGGAATAATTGGTCCTTTACCTTCGGCAATGTCCATGTCGATACCTAAACCGGGTAGCGGCGTGACAATATCAGAAAACAGAATTACTCCGTCTGGTTGAAAGGCTTTCCAAGGCTGTAAGGATATTTCTATCGCTACTTCCGGTATTTCTGAGCGATCGCGAAACGAAGGATACTTATCCCTTAAATCTCGATAAGCTTTCATATATCGCCCTGCCTGACGCATCATCCATACTGGAGGACGATCTAATACTTCACCACGAGCTGCTTTTAGGAGTAATGGTTCGTTTGAAGAAATACCCATTTAACAGTTCATCCTATACTCTTTTTTATGTCATTGTTTAGCTTATCACTCTAGGATTACGCTTTGTCAGCAGCAATAACGGCGCTACTCACAAAACTTTGCCAAAATAGGGTGTTGGCATCAATACGGTTCGGGTCAGGCGCTTGATCCCCCCTAGCCCCCCTTAAAAAGGGGGGAATTAAGCAGAACTTCTTAAGGGGAGCCAGCGCGCCGACACGAGTGTTTCCCGCTACTAGGCGACTGGTGAAGCAGCGCTCTCCGGCGGGTTTCCCGCCGTAGGCGACTGCACCAACCCGAAGGGCGTGGGTTGGGGGGATCTTTTAGAGAGACACATCTTGTTCCCGTACCGTATTTACTAAATTCTGACTCCTGACGATCGCACTTCTGTTTCAATATGTAACATTTTATGCATATTAGCTTATTAACCGGAGCTTTCCTTTTGAACTCGTAACTTAGAAAAGGATTCTTTGAGACTCACAACTCATAGCTACTAAACTTCTATGCACCCCGACTCAAACCACTCCTCTAGCGTTCCCAAATCGCAAAGGTTTTTGATCCCACGATCCCAGAGACGGAGATTCTTGATCAAATTTACCTTGATGACCATTCTGGGATGGGTTGTAGGTGGAATTGCCAGTATAACCCTGGAAAGAACCATTCTTTTCGGTCTGTTATCTACTTTGGAAAAACAGCACTTCACATGGTACGCCTGGGTAGGACCTTTCAGTGGTGGTGTGTTTGCAGTGATTTTCGGTGCAGATCAAGCGTTCGTCATTCACCGATATCTATCCGGTTGGTTATGGATGCTTGCTACTAGCATAGGTTGGCTGATTGCCCAAGGTGTTTCCGCAACGTGGATTAACTCTTTCAATAAAGCTTTATCTCCCAATCACATAGTCATGTTGGGATTTTTGTCAACTTTATTATATATTATTTCAGGAATGTGGCTGGGGTTTAGCCAATGGTTGGTACTGCGGCGGTACACTGTAGATGCTTGGTGGTGGAATTTTCTGCCGTCGATTTCGTTTTTATTAATTAGTATCTTGGTTTGGTTGCTTTCCTTGGTGCAGGGGTTGATTCCAGAAACAAGCCGTGTTCAGATGGTATATTTAATTGGACAAGGATTTACGTCAGTGATTCTGGGAGTTATCCCAGGGATTGGCTTGTGTATCTTGAAAAGAAATTTCGGGCATCCCCCGACTCTAGAGGCTGAGCGATCGTCAAACTAGAAAAATATAGACCACATGATCTGGGGCGCGGAAACCGCGCCCCTACGGTTATATTGTGGTCTACCCTATGCATACTTGACTATTTTTGTCAATGGGTAATACCAATTTCCTTAAATAACGTGACGCAGGTCGTAGGGGCACGGCACTGCCCATTGGTGTCAACTTAAAGCCAAACCCTTTACGAAAACGCTCTTTCCCGACCTTTCTCGTTCCCACGCAGAGCGTGGGAATATATTCCGGTGGGCTGCTGCCTCCTTACTCTGGAGGCAGATGCGGACGATAGCGCGTTACTAGGCAGAGCCAAGCAACGAGACTTGCTTGTATTTTCAAGGGTTACAGCTTAAGTTGACACGCATGGGCAGTGCCGTGCCCCTACAAGGTATTTATTCTAGATATTTGGTAATTGGTAATTGGGAAAAAGTTTTTTATTGCCATTACCTATTATCAGCCCTAACTATAAATTCGTACAACTTACGTTAATTAAGATATTTGTTAATAACTCGTACCCAACAAGTTAGATTCCAAACTATAATCAAACATACTCCAGATAAGAGTGTTTCTAAGTTAATTCTTACCGCATCTTTCATTAACTTGATTGATTGTTGTTGCTTGATTGTGTTTGCTGTATTTGACACATTTTTCTCTGCTGTTTGTATTCGCTGTGATAGTTGATTTTTTAACTCTTGAGGAGGTACTTTAAGTTGTGTGTCGCTTTGAGGGTTGATAATTTTGGCGATAGTTTTCAGTTGGTTGGGAGTATTTGCTGCATTTAGCTGCTGGTTCAACTTTTGGAGTAAGTGTGTTTGTTGTGCAGCTTGATTAGTAATTTGATTGTTGTTGCTAAGATAGATAGTCAGGCTATTATTAATTCCTAAGGGTAACATTAGGATGTAGACTAACCCTAAGAATAAAGAGAACCAAGATAAGCATTGTAAAATTCTGATTTCTCTAGGACTTACCCAGCGTTTTTTTGTGTAAAAAAAGACAAGTATCAGTCCTAGCAAAGGTGCCCATACATGATCCACTAGCTGTCCAATGGTCTGTAATTCCCAGGTAGGGTCTGTTAAGTGTAGTGGAATCAAGATTGCTATATAGTCAATTAAGCTAAAAACTAAGAGGATATAGCCAAATAAACGCAGCAAGCTAAATGACTTGTCTTCTATGGTATCTTTTACTTCTATCGATTTCTGTATTTTTTCCTGTAGGTTTAACTTCATATTCTTGCTACCGTTATAAACTTACTTGATCGGTTTTTTATATAGCAGTTTTCATCTGGATTAAGTACATCCCCACTGTAGGGGCGAACGACCCTTCGGGTGACGCTCGTTCCTCGCTACCGCTGACGCCGGAGTACCGGCTAACGCTTCGCTAACGCTA
>CAZZYE010000907.1:0-3657 GCA_964658145.1 uncultured Stigonema sp. | reverse complement strand
CAATTAGCAATTAGCAATTCAAATTGCCCGCGAAAATTTTTGCTCTTGCCTTGTCGTATGCACATCAAAGATAACAGCAATATTTCTGACCAGTAATCTCCCAATTTCTGTAGTGCTGATGTGGTTTTTCGATAACTTGACCAATCCATCTTTTTCTAGCAACTTCAACACTTCTAGTTCTTGGGAGAAATAGTCGTCGAAACTGATGTGATACTTTTCTTCGATGTCTTGCTTGTGCAGATCGAGATGAGACATAATGCCCATAATTACATCTCGTCTAATCATGTCATCCCAACTCAGTTTGATGCCTTTGCTGATTGGTAAAACACCAGCGTCAATTGCCCGATAATAATCTCTTAACTCCTTGTGGTTCTGGGTGTAAGTATCTTCTAACATACTAATTGATGAGACGCCAAAACCGAAGAGTTCTGTTTGTGCTTGGGTGGTGTAGCCTTGAAAGTTGCGCTTGAGGGTGCAATTACGTTGAGAGATCGCCAATTCATCATCAGGTTTGGCAAAATGATCCATACCAATGAATAAATACTGGCTACTCGTCAGTTCCTCAATGGTCATTTTCAGAATTTCTAACTTTGACTGCGGTGAGGGTAGTCCATCTTGGGGAATATTTTTTTGTACTGGCTTCATCCAAGGCACATAGGCAAAGTTAAAGACTGCAATCCGGTCAGGGTCTAATTTAATGGTCTTTTTTATTGTTTCTTGGAAGGTCTGGAGTGTCTGATAAGGTAAACCATAAATTAAGTCTACATTTACACTTTCAAAGTTAGCTTTTTTGATCCAGTCCATGACCTCAAACAGCATTTCATCTGGCTGGACGCGATTCACAGCTGCTTGAACTTGAGGATTAAAATCCTGGACTCCAAAACTAATTCTGTTAAACCCAATCTCTCTGAGAGAGAAAATGTAGTTTTTATCCACATAGCGGGGATTAATCTCAATCGAGATTTCTGCTGTTGAATTGATGGTGAAGTATTGATTGATGCTTTTCCACAAGAATTCCACTTGTTCCAAGCTTAAGTAGTTCGGGGTTCCGCCTCCCCAATGAATCTGATCTACTTTTCTATCTGGAGAAATTTTGGCTGCTGTGTTCTTGATGTCGCGAACTAAATACTCCAGGTAGGGTTTGGCAATATTCTTGTTGTTTGAAATTACGACATTACAACCGCAGAAGTAGCAGGCACTTTGGCAAAATGGTATATGGAAATACAAAGAAAGGGGAGATTTTCTGTGATTTGAGGTGGCGATCGCCGCTTGAAAATCGCTTTCTGTAAATGCTTCAGTTAACTGAGTAGCGGGTGGGTAGCTGGTGTACCTAGGTGTGGATGTATCATACTTTTTGATTGTGTTCAGATCAAATTTGACACCTGGAAATTGAAAAACCATTGAGTCGCTTCCAATGAATGTACCAGAACATTAGCAACGGATGTTGTCACGGATGTAACGGATGAGTTTGGCAACGGATGTTGTCACGGATGTAACGGATTCCTCCATTTGTGGGACTAACAGATTAAGCATCCGCACTCGGACGCTACAACATCCGTTGCTTGCGACAATCTTTTCTACAGTTGTATCGTCAATGGGTAATGAGTTCAGTGCCTGACGGTACTTTTCCTTAAATGCTTTTTTGTCGCGAATTTGCGATTCAGGTATTCTTCGGGTGGGAAAGAAGTAGAACACTTGTTGGTGCAGCAATCTATGTTGCGATCGCCGTTCCTGCTGCTAACAACTTTTAGGTATTTTGTTCGCTGGTATTGCTTACTTTTTCTTACGACGAATTGAATTGAAAACTAGTTTCAGGTAATTATCTTGTTAGTAAATGAGCGGTAATCGCACTTCTGCTTCAAAATGCAAAAGTGCGATCGCACTCTATAAGTGGGAGTTAAGCCAGAAAGCGGAATCTATGCACTCACCAAGCCATTTATATTCTGTCCAGGAGTGAGTTGGAAATTCCCTGCTGGTAGTGTATCTAGGACTATTCTCAATCGATTCGGTGATTTTCATCCCCATAGCCAAACCGCTATAGCTTAACTCGATAAGCTATAGCGGTTCACGCAATTATTGTAATATGTTATCGACACCGTTCGGTTTACTACCTACGACCGCTCTGAAGAGAAGTTTAGTTCTCCTTCGGTAGTAATAAAGTGGAGGAAGCAATAGAAACTCCACAACCGTCTATGTCTGTGTGTTATATACACCGTCCGGATATCTGGCATTGCTCTCCTTCGATATCCGACAATGAGTCACTGCGGCATAACCCTCATCCGGTGCTTTTTTCTTTGTTGAAGCGATTAGCAGGGGTTAGTCAGAGAAACTGCTGTTAACTTAAAGACATGTCCGATCAGTTTCTGTGTCAAAAATCATCCCTTTTGTCATTGCTTATACAGCACTTCTACGGGTAAACAAATTCCAAACAAAAACTGCAATGATTGCGCCAATTACTGCTAACGCAATACCACCAAATGACAAAGAGGTACCAGCTAATGCAAGGTGTCCCGTCTGAAAGAAAACACCTAAACTACCGCCAACGAAAGAACCGATAATTCCTAGTACAATTGTGGAAAGAATACCACCGCCACGAGCTTGAGGATCGAGGGCTTTAGCGATCGCTCCAGCAATTAGACCTAAAACTATCCAAGCAATAAAGTTCATCGTTTTGATTTATTAAACTTCTTTGTGTTGACCATAACAATCTATCAATTTCAACAACCCTTACCCATCTGCCAGACGAAATAATTTGAGCAACGTCTAAAGGAATATAATCATATCGATGCAACATGCGACTAACTCAGTCTTAAGTTGAATAGAGTACAAGACAAAGTTGACGGAAATGGTCGCCCCGTTGCTCAAAATTGGCGTATTGGTCGAAACTTGCACAAGCAGGAGATAACAGCACCACTGGCGCTTGATAGTGTTTCGCTAACTCTGTAGACTTAGGGATAGCCCGTTCCATTGTTTCCACAATGTAGAAACGTTCATAGCCCAACTCTTTCAGGCGTTGGGCAAATACAGGCGCTGCACTACCAATAAGTAACACAGCGGCGGCGCGATCGCGAATTTTTGCCATCCAACCAGTGTCATCACCAGCTTTTGCTTCGCCACCAGCAATCAAAACGACCGGACTTTTAACCGATGCTAAGCCAACTTCTGCAGCGTCGTAGTTAGTCGCTTTGCTGTCGTTGATAAAATCAATTCCTGACCAAGTACAGATATGTTCCAAGCGATGGGGAACACCCGGAAATTCCTTTATAGCGCGAGAAATGGCATCTTTATCGATTCCCGCTAACCGCGCCGCTGCTACTGACATCAACAGATTTTGCAGGTTATGTTCTCCAACCATCCGCAAAGCAGATGCTTTCACAATCCGTTCATCTGGAGACGTTGCATGCAAAGTCTCTACAACCCAACCATCTTCAATATAAAACCCCTTGGAGCCTCTGAGATAATCTTTACCTTTAACAGAAGTCCAATAAGCATTACTCCAATCACTTCCACCTACCTTGTGTAAATATGCATCATCGCCGTTCAACACTTGCAACTCAGATTGACGCAGTAGGTGCGCTTTAATATTGTAGTAGTTTTCTAAAGTTTTATGACGGCTGAGGTGATCGGGCGTGAAAGTTGTCCAAACACCAATTCGAG
>CAZZYE010000906.1:0-3663 GCA_964658145.1 uncultured Stigonema sp. | reverse complement strand
TGAAAAATCCTTTAAATTCAATGCATATACAACTTTTAGAAATTTCGGGGGTTAGACTGTATCTAGTATTTGGGTATGTTTGGGCGGCAATTTTCAGCACCGTTAACTCAAATTCTAATGGTAGTGTTGATGAATTCATATACAAATTGAATCATTTATTTACAATGTGACCGCACTTTTAGTCACTAACCCCTAGTAGCTTCAAAATTCCCCAGCCCTACTTTCTCTTGTTCTAGCTCTTGTAATCTTGATCAAGACGCTACTGATTATATTTAGTACTTTTGATGAATGACAACTTCGATGTGCGCCTTCTCCTCTTCAACTTAGGACTACCATCGATAAAAGCCCTCATTGCTGCTACAAGCTGACGGCGAATCCACAGCCTGCATTACCGAAACTTTATGCTTGGAAAAGAGCGATCGCCTCCATCACTGTCCTTGAGACGATTGCCTCTTCTCCAATATGCAAATTAACTGGTAACGCTCCCATACTCTTGTTCCAAAAGCCCCAACAGCTTTTCTGATAACGGTGTTAAGTAAGGACGCTTCACTTGACCTAAATGCTCCAGGAGCGCGATCGCCACATCTTCCAACTTGCTACTGCTACGTAGTTTGGCGATGCGCAAGCACAAAGATTGCATTTCCTCACAATCAGAATCCGAGTAATCAAAGGACTTTAGGTGTTCCATCTTCAACGTATATTCTCCATCCCAAGCCATAACAGTACAGCTAAATTCGTTCACTTGACTTACGATACACCAACACCCACCTTTACCTCGTAAATCAGGGTTATCTTTGACAACAAACTGACAAACTTCCCCTACACGTTTTCTATAGCTTTTTCTTATAACTCAGATCCCATATAGTTTTGAACCACGTAGCATTCAAATAAACAATAAACACTTGATAACCTTGTACGAACGGCGCGTGACTGCTCCCATCTCTACTGGTATCACGAGAGCAACCAGTGGCGTAATTTTTTGCCATCTTGAAGGCACAATCGCGTACTTAGGTCGCTAACAAGCATTACAAATATTTCCTGTACTAGGGTCAAATAGTACTTTGCAAACGCCAGTAGCCCCATTCCGATTTTTCGCTATATGAATCTCCATCACACTCTTATCTACCGTATCCGGATTGTAATACTCGTCTCGATAAAGAAGCAGCCCTAAATCCATATCCTGCTCTATATCTCCTGAGTCTTTTATATCCGCCATTGTCGGACGTTTATTTGTCTGACTTTCAACCCCTCGATTAATTTGTGCTAAAGCTACAAACGGACTATCAAATTCCTTAGCTATGTCTTTAAATGCGCCAGAAAATTTCCCAACTGTTTGCGCTCGATTGGAGGCTGCTCTATCTCCTAATTTTTGAATGTAGTCCATTACTATTAATCCTAAATCCCCCATTTCTGACTTGATTCGACGCAATAGAGAGCGCATTTTTGTGGGGGTTTGGATACTGGCTGGCGTATCATCAATGATGATGGGTAAATTACTTAACATCCCTAAAGCTTTTGCAAGTGCATCCATCTCTTTTTTGTATACTTTGTTATGAGTCAGCCGATGAGAGTCAATAGAAGAGTGCATTGCCAAAAACCGCTTTGTTAACTGCTCTTTACTCATTTCGGCGCTAAAAAATACCACAGGTAATTTGTAGGTAATTGCAACGTGATTGGCGAAATGACAGCCAAACCAAGTTTTTCCCATTGACGCTCTAGCTGCAATCACAATTAAATCTTCTTTAACCAATCCACCAATTAATGTATCTAGGTCACGTAGTCCGGTTAATAAAGCAGGTGTTTGACCTTGCTGTAACTTATTCCATACAGATCCTAAACAATTCCTAATTGGTTCGGCTTTGAATCTATCTGTTTTCTTTTCTGTAATCCTAAATATTTTCTCTTCTGACTTTTCCAAAATTGTCTCTAATTTTGTACTGGTGTCGTAGCCAAAATCTAGAATTTCAGTTGCTGTAGCAATTAGGTGACGGCGTTTGTATTTATCTAAAATTAATTCGGCAAAACGGTCAATGTTAACGGCTGATACTGTTCTATCAACTAACTGGGCAAGTTTGTTTCTTCCACCGACTTTCTGCAAAAGTTGGTGGTCAGATAGCCAACTAGTAATGCTAAGCAAGTCTGTAGGTCTATCTTGGTGATAAAGTTCTATTGCAGCTTTGTAAATTTGTTGATGAACAGACACATAAAAAGCATCAGCAGTCAGAATATCAACGACTCTGCCAATTGCATTGGGATCTAGTAAAATACCGCCTAATATGCCTTCCTCTGCTTCGATGTTTTGTGGTGGTAACCTGTCAGTCATTGGATTTAGTAAAAATGCTGCTAAGGGACTTCAATTCTTCTGGAGAAACCAAATCTTCTTCTGCTTCTGGTTGTTTTTTATTATAATTTAAGGTTGGTATCAAAGGAGATACAGATGGCTCAATGGGTCTATTTTTCAAATATTCCTGATCAAGTGCACTACTAAACCATCCACCAGGACTACGAATAACTATGCCATTTTCTAAAGCTTCTTTAAAGGCTTCAATCGCATCGAAAACTGTTTCTGGCGATTTTGATTTTATCTTGCGCCTTAAAGTATTATTTAACGTAATTCCCAGATGAGATAACTCACTCTCAACTTGTTCCATAAAATTAAAAGTCTGATTGCTGGCATTATCTTGATGTTCAATTTCAGATATTTTTGTTGATTTATTATTATCATTCTTCCGAAAATCACCCGTTTGAATAGACTGATTTGGGATAGGTAAATTGACAACTTTATTTTGATTAATTTGCGAATCTGCTAGGAATTCTCGACTCTGCTTACGTAGAAGCTCCACCTCGTCCTCCAGGTCTACAAAAAGTGCAACTTGTGCTAGTAGTTGCTTGTTGATTAGCCGTTGCTCATCTAGTTGATCTTTCAATCGCTGGTTAGACAATTTTAAATGTTCTAGTTGCTTTTCTAATACACTTATCTGTCGTTCTGTACGTGGTTTTCTGATAGACTCCTTTTGCTGCTGCTGTGCTTTTTCAACAAGATGGCGCAGGTGCTTGTTAACGAAGCCAACGCTCATTCCAGTGCGTCTAGCTACCTCATTTTGACTGATAGTAACGCCAATATCTAGCATTTCCTCAATGATCTTTTGAGCAAAACGAATTTTCTCCTCTCGCTCGCGTGCAAATCGAGAGCGCACCTGTTGACCATGATTTTGACGTTCTTTTTCATCCCAGTTCCGGTTAATCAGTTTCAAACTCGCATTCTTTTATGATGCTAGGTCGAGTACAGACCCCCAATTCTACCTGCCTAGCTGCCCATTCCCGACGCAGGAATTCACTATCTTGGTCAGTGCGATAAACACTACACGAACCACCCAAGTCAACTAAGATTCGATGGGTACGCTTGTGTTGCTCTTGCGGAGTAACATTAACGTAGAAGTCCTGCATATCGGGATTGGCGTGTCGCAGAGAGTGCTGAATTTGGTCTGGAAGTTTGCCCATTCGGTCAGCCACCGTCGCATAAGTGCGCCTAAACATGTGAGTGGTGACGTGGGCTAACTTGCCATCAGACGTACGAATATCGTTTTGTTCAATCAGTCTTCTCAGGATCTCGTCCTTTGGCATAAGCCTGATTGGGATTGTCCCGACGCACTACTGCGATTC
>CAZZYE010000905.1:0-3666 GCA_964658145.1 uncultured Stigonema sp. | reverse complement strand
TTTAAATATACTTGCTCAAATCTTCTGCCATTTAACAGATTGAAAAAAGTTTATTAATTGGTTAATCCTCTGGGTCTTGCATCACTTAATCGCTCTCTTGAAAAATGAGAGCGTGTTCAAAAATCAATCATGATTTTCAGAGCTTGTCAATCACCTATCAAGCAATTATGACTTGACTGAATAATTTGTCAAAGTTTTCTGACTTTTGGATTTTTGAAGGCGATCGCCAAGCTATTTAAACTGTCTTCTTATCTTACTAGTAATCTTGGTAAAATACTTACATATTTGGTAGAATTTTGCCAAGTTCTTACAGCTATAAACCTCAATCAACTGAAATGTGCGTTATTTATTTCTACAGAGGCACTAAATGGTAATAAATAATTTGTTGACCGCAGGTGGCGTGGTTATGTGGCCCCTGCTGGGTTTTTCCGTGTTGGCAGTGGCACTGATTCTCGAGCGGATCATCTTTTGGGTCAGAATCAATCGCCGCCAAAGGCGTGCGGTGCGAGAGGTGTTGAAGCTCTACCGTCTCAATAACGTTGTTGGTGCTTTAGATATATTACGGCAAAATGCAGATTTGCCGCTCGCACGCATTTTTCTTGCCGCTTTAGAATTAGAAGAACCGACTCCAGAGGAATTTCGTCTGGCATTCTTAAGTGAAGCGCAAGCCGAGATCCCTTTACTCAAGCGCTTCCAAAATATCTTCGAGACAATTATCGGTTTAGCACCACTGTTGGGTCTTCTCGGCACTGTGTTGGGATTGATTGCCTCGTTTGCCTCCTTGAATATTGGTGATGTGGGAGGAACGAGAACGACAAATGTCACGGGTGGGATCAGTGAAGCCCTGACTGCTACTGCATCAGGATTGGTTGTGGCTATTTTTACGCTGCTATTTGCCAACACTTTTCGAGGACTGTATCAGCGGCAAATTGCATTGATTCAAGAATATGGCGGACAGAGGTAATCAAACTGCTTCACAAGCACCAGAAAAAGTAACAATTGCCTATCAACCTGGAATTAATTACGCTAATCTACTTATCGTCAAGCAGCAGAAAATTTTAGAAAAACAATTTTCCAAGACACAATTTGAATGGAAAGAATTATCGAATGGTCCAGCTATTAGGGATGGAATCATCGCTAATCAAATACAAGTTGGTGCAAGTGGTCTTGGGTCATTTCTCGTAGGTTGGGATAAAGGTATGGACTGGAAAATATTAGCTTCACTTAATTATAGTGAGTTTTGGCTAATAACGAAAAACCCCAATATCAAAAGTATCAAAGATTTCAAGCCAGGAATGAAAATTGGTTTACCATCTCTAAATGGGGAACAGGCAATTGTACTGCGGAAGGTGGCACAAAAAGACTTAGGAAATCCCACAGCACTTGATCAAAACCTGCAAGTGATTGCTCACCCTCTAGGGTTGCAGTCTCTGTTGACAGGTCAAATTGATGCACATTTTACAACGCCACCTTTTCAATTTCAGGAAGTTGAAAAAGGTGGTAGGGTAATTATTAAAAGTTCTGATATTTTTGGCAAGACCAGCGCGGCCAGCTTATTTACGAATGAAAAATTCTACAATCAATATCCAGAGTTTGGTAAAGCTTTGTATACCGCAATTGCGGATGCTACTAAACTCGTGAATGAAAAACCTGATAAAGCCGCCAAAATTCTCTCAGAAATAGATAGTGGAATCTCACAGGAGCAATATAAAAAGTGGCTCACGAATAAGGCAGTGGCATACGGGATTGAGCCAAGATCCTTCCTCAAATATGGAGCATTTATGCATGAAATCGGCATATTAAACAAGCAGCCAAAATCAATTGATGAATTGATTTTACCGCCGCTTAAAGGTGCTGGGGGAGATTAAATTGATGGCTAATTTAGAATCGTTAATAGTAGCAAAAAATGTACATATTAGCTACAGCGAAGGAAAAAATAAATTTGCGGCTGTGGAAGATGTTAGCTTTGCTGTCAAACCAGGAGAAAAGTTTGTAATTATTGGACCATCGGGTTGTGGAAAGAGTACGCTGTTAAAGGCGATCGCTGGTTTTCAGTCTATCAGTAGCGGAGAATTACTGATGGCAGGTAAACGCATTTCTGTTCCCGGCCCAGATAGGATCGTTGTCTTTCAGGATTTTGAACAACTCCTACCTTGGCAGACTGTGGTGCAAAATGTTGTTTATGCCCTTAAGACTACAGGCAAAGCTGCTGGTAAAGCCGCCATTGCTGAAGCTGTAAGATATCTCGACTTGGTGGGAGTCTCAGCAGCTGTCAATAAGTATCCCCATCAGTTATCAGGAGGGATGAAACAACGAGTAGCGATCGCCCGCGCTTTGGCTGTAAAACCTCAAGTTCTTCTGATGGATGAGCCTTTTGCCGCTTTGGATGCGCTGACGCGGACTCAACTGCAATACGAACTCAATACTATTTGGCAGAATACAGGGTTGACAATCATTTTAATCACCCATTCCATACAAGAAGCTGTTTACCTGGGACATCGAGTTTTAGTGATGACACCAGTACCTGGAACTGTCAAAGAAATTGTTGATACCGCTGAGATTAATGACATCAACACTAATAAGTTTGTCGAAGTTGCTGCCTATTTAGAAAGTTTACTCGGCAATGATTCCCATCGTGAGGCTTTTCGAGTATGAAATTTGTGACTCGAACAACAGCAAATTCCGATAAATTTGAGAAGTTATATGCTGATCTCAAAGCTAGTAGTACTTTCAGGCGCGGAGTAATTTTTTGCGGTTTATTGACTTTTTGGCAATTGTATGTGTGGGTTGCCCAAGTTCCCGCCTTACTCATTCCTGGCCCAATAGCAGTCCTATTCGTACTGTGGCGCGACTTATTGAGTCAAAAACTGCTGCAAGCAACACTCAGTACTTTGTCCGTGTTATGTATTGGTATGGTCTTGGGTGTGATTCTGGGTACGGCTTTAGCAGCTTTCGCCAAAGTTTCTCGTTTTGGTCAAGATTTGCTAATTGTGATGAGTTCGATGCTGAATCCCTTACCTGCGATCGCTATTTTACCCCTAGTGATGATTTGGTTTGGGTTCACTTCTGTTTCTATTATCGTAGTTACTGCCCATGCGACAACTTGGCCTATTGCCCTGAATACAGAAATGGGACTCAGTACCATCAACCCAACGGTTCTGATGGTGGGGAAAAACCTGGGTCTAGATGGTTTCAGACTGGTTCGAGAAATTATGCTCCCTGCTGCATTGCCTCACGTCTTAACAGGCTTGAGAACTGCTTGGGCTTTTGGTTGGCGCACCGTGATTGCATCTGAGTTAGTGTTTGGTTCAGGGGGTGCTACCAGCGGTTTGGGATGGCAGATTAATAACAGTCGCTACCTCCTGCAAACCGATCGCGTATTTGCCGGATTAGTGGTGATTGCAATTTTGGGTTTAGCTGTCGATTATATTTTTCGATTAATTGAAATCAAAACAGTGCAAAAATGGGGTATGAAAGGTAGTTAACCGCTGCCTGCTTGAAAGTGGAATCGCAATTCCCCGTAGGTTGGGTGAAGGGTTTGCGGAACCCAACATTTCTTATTATTCGATGAATACCAAAATTTAGATGTGGGGTTAACTGCTGCTTGCTAATAGACATCTCCGAAAAACAATGTAGAGACGCGAAATTTCGCGTCTCTACAAGGGT
>CAZZYE010000904.1:0-3668 GCA_964658145.1 uncultured Stigonema sp. | reverse complement strand
AAGTTTAGTGGCATGGCGGTAGCAAGTGCTAAGATTACTCTATTTTTAGCGCATTTAGTGCTGTCATTTGAGCGAGTTAAAGAAAGGGTCAAGGCAAGGAAAATACTTCGCCGTGGTCGGCGTGGGCGTAGAATTAAACGTAATGTTCCGTTCAGGCAACGAAACCATCGGCAAAAGCGTTTTGGCAAGCAGTCCAAGGTAAGGGTTAACTTTAAACCTGGAGCTAAGCTGCCTAACAGGCAAGCCTTATTGCCACCCAGTATCTTTGCTAATAAACAGATGGAACTGCAAGTGATAGCAGAACTAGTCAAAATCTTTCCAATCAACTATGCCATTGTTGAGGAAGTTAAGGCTAGAGGAGACAAGGGTTTTTCACCTGTAATGACTGGTCAAAAGCTTTTTGTTGAGTCTCTGAACATGATTTTTAACGGTAACGTTAAGACGGTGCAAGGCTGGCAAACCCAACAAAACCGCGAGTATTTAGGGCTAGTCAAGGACAAAACAGACAAGTCTAAGCAAACGCCTGAAACTCATGCTAATGATGCGCTAGCCCAAGCTTCTACGCATTTTATTCAGTATAAAGAGTTTCATACTGCGAACACGCATGGGCATCACTGGTGCGGTGCGATTGTTGTAACTGTTGCGCTATTCAGGGTAATAGCTAGACCAAATTATTACCGTCGTCAATTGCATTTTGAGAAGCCAGAAAAGAAGCCCAAGAAAATCGCGTACCGCAAGCGTAAAGGAGGGACAATAACACCATTTGGGTATCGGTTGGGTGATTACGTACAAGCTGAAAAAGCAGGAAAGGTTTACTTTGGTTGGGTTGGTGGTTTTACAGATTCAGAAAAAACAAAGAAGATATCAGTATATGACATCAATTGGAATAGAATCGGACAGTTTAGCTTGTCCAAAGTTAAGCGGTTACGACGTAAGTCAGGTTTACTCGTTTCCTGGTAAGAGATTGGAAATTACTCAACTGTCCTCCTCCCTACTCGCGTACCGCGCGTTTAAGAGAAAAGTTTAAAGCAACCATAGAGGTTATGGAGTTGCAAAGATGTCCGAGAAAAACTGTAGAAGAGTAACAAGAGATTGATCGGCAAGTGAATTTGAAATACTATCATCAACAACTATTAGCCTTCCCCAGCAATTACCTGAGCGATTTGTCGGGAGAAATCCAGGCTTGCCCTTACTTTGCTATTAACAACCTCAACCGAGACTTTGTGAATACCAAGGGATTTTCCGTGGTGTTTCAGCGAACAGCATTGGCATCCGTGGAGCAGCAGTTCCCCTTTTTTAAACCTTATCTGAATCAGGCTCTCCAGCCGACTTGTAATGCTTTTTACCTCAATCCTTTACTGCTAAAGGAAGGCTCCCGTGTCGATCCACACATTGATCGCTCTTTGCGTTCCTACGTCAAAACCATTGAACCGCCTGCGATCGTCAGTGTTCTCTATGTTCAGGTGCCATCGGATATGAAGGGGGGAGAATTGGTACTGCACACACGGAAACGCCAAGTTGGGCAGATTAAGCCGCAAATCAATACTTTGGTTTACTTTCAGGGTGATTTAACCCATTCTGTCAATGCTGTGAAAACCCCAGGAAGTCGCCTGAGCCTGATTTGTGAACAGTATAATTTGAGTGAGGCTGAACTCCAGGAAATTCCGCAGTTTACCGTGGAGTCAAGAGCAACGGGATCCACAACAAAGAAAAAAAAGTAGATACCGCCAAGTCAACATATCATCTGAAAATTGCTGTAAACTGTAGGGTGCGTTAACGAAGTGTAACGCACCTTCAACTAGCGGTGTGTTACTGCACCCAGAGTTCTCTCATAGCCGTCATGCGCTTGCGCCAACTCCTCCTTGCACCATTTCTGGAAGTAACAATGCATACATGCATTTGAACGCAGACTTGGGTGTTTTTCAAATCTGTGTGTAGCGCGATCGCCTGCTTGTTGCACCCCCGACAGCACTATGGTTGCTATATTTGCGCTCCCATTGCACTAGCCTGAAAAAGTGGTTGAGGGCGATCGGCGATCGGATAAAGGGGAAATTGCTCCTTAAAGTGTTCGGTTCTACGACTTTCACTAGTACACAAATGCTTATAACCTCGTAGATAGTAGTGAAGTGCTTGTCTAAAACGCTATGAGTCGCTCTTCAATCAAGGGGTGAATACCTGTGTACAAATGGATCTTACCGAGTCTGAGGGAAATTTTAGCCTATAGTCAGTCAACTGCGGCTGAATGTTCACATGCTAAAGCAGAGCGGCAATGGCATGTGAGTATAGGAGCAACAGAACACCTGTTACTAAAAACTCACGTAACGGGTTCACCAGACGCCACACAAGGGTTAGTTTTAGCTTCACCAGTACCTGTATTCAGCGATTCTAGACTGACTCAAAGCCTGCGGACAGTTACTTTTACGGCAAAGCCATTCAACCCCTTGGCATTGATGCCATTTCAAATGCCTGTGGCTATGGATCTTACAGATGAGATTGCTCCTCATGAATCAATAATGCCTTTGCTGAGTACAGATCCATTAGCGAAGGAGCAGTTTTGCATTGTTTTTACAGATAAATTCACATTAGTCTTGGTTTTGGCAGAAGACAACAATGGTGAAAAAGCGTTTTTATTTTCGTTTGATCCAGAGGTAGTTCAACAGGCATGGCAAGCTATAGCAGCGCGGGTAAAGTTGAGTAACCCAGATTTGTTTGCTGATCTGGAGGAATTGGTACAAAAGTATCGAGTCGTGACACCAGATTACCGTATTGTCATGCAGTTTAGCCAGTTGTTGCTGGCGCAATTGCCAGAACCAGAAGCGGATAAGGAGAAGAGAGCAGGGTCCGCCGAAGTAGCGAGTTCCTCCCCGGCTTCTCCTACTTCCACTACCCCTCGTATACCCCGTCACGATTTGGAATTACTCCAAGCTTTTGCTCACGAAGTTCGCACCCCCCTGACAACAATTCGCACCACCACTCGACTGCTGCTAAAGCAGCGCGACTTGTCCGCCAACGTTGTTAAGCGCTTGGAACTTATTGATCGTGAGTGTACCGAGCAAATTGACCGTATGGAGTTGCTGTTTAAGGCAGTAGAACTGGAAACATCTGCTTCCGTAAAAACTACAAATACTCAACTCACCCCCATGTCTTTGGATCAAGTGTTGCAGCAGAGCATTCCCCGGTGGCAACACGCAGCAAATCGGCGTAACTTGACATTGGATGTTGTTTTACCCCAGCAACTGCCAACAGTGGTCAGCAATCCAACCATGCTGGATCAGGTACTTACTGGTTTGATGGAGAATTTCACCCGCAGCTTACCCGCTGGCAGCCATATTCAAGTCCATGTCATCCCTGCTGGTGACCAATTAAAGTTACAATTATTACCTATACTCCAATCGGAAGACAATAACATTGCTACGGCATCCCCTTGCCACCCGCCAATTCGCAAAGCTCTTGGTCAACTGCTGATGTTCCAACCAGAAACGGGTACGATCAGTCTAAATCTTGCCGCAACCAAGCATTTATTTCAGGCGATTGGTGGCAAACTTATTGTGCGCGAACGCCCACAACAGGGGGAAGTTTTGACGATTTTCCTGCCCATGCAAGAATAGAGGCAGAAAAACTCAGCCTCCGCAAAACGACAGTCAAAATAATTCGTAATTGATAATTCG
>CAZZYE010000903.1:0-3670 GCA_964658145.1 uncultured Stigonema sp. | reverse complement strand
CCTCATCCCCCTCACCTCCAACTCATGGATTAGCTGACTTAGTCTGGGTGACATTGATATACCCAGATGGCTTTCAAGTCCTAATTCACCTATGCTGGCTCAATCCCGATAAACAGCGACGACTGGGAGTTGTGGGAAGCCGTGGGAGCTTAATTTTTGATGAAATGTCACAAGCGTCTCCTTTGACCTTACTACATGGTGAGTTTGAACAGAAGGGCGATCAATTTATTCCGATCAATCAAAGGCAACAAGTGCTGGAAATAGAAACAGGAGAACCATTGCGGCGGATGTGCGATCGCTTTATTGGCTGTGTCCTTACAAATACGAATTCAGTGGTTTCATCTGGCTGGGTAGGCACAGAGTTGGTGCAAATTCTTGCTGCTGTGACACAATCTCTCAATCAAGGCGGCAAACCTATTTTTCTAAACACAAATAAGTAAGCGGGGAATGGGGAGTGGGGGAGCCACTCCCCACTCCCCATTACCTACTTCTTTAAGTCCTTAGCAGAACTAGAGCGTTTCCCGTTCTGGTTCTGGATGAAAGAGACGGGGGTGCGCGGTAATGTAGGTGCGGCGACATTTTCCTCTCTCTGGATCTGGACGTTTTTCTCTGCTTCGTCTCCAACCTTTATCTCCCTTGTCCCCCCATCAACAGAGGTAGAGGTAACCGCAAGATTTCCTGAACTTTCTTGCTCTTCTACAATAGGTAACATTAAGACATCAATTAAAGGCAACGTAATTGCAATAGTCGTGCCTTGGTTAAGACCACCACTCTCAAGTGTAATGCTACCTTTCATAAGTTCAATTAAGTTTCGTGAAATCGCCAGTCCCAGTCCTGTACCACCAAACTTGCCTGAGTTTTCGCCCTCCACCATCACAAAGGGGCGAAATAGTTTTTGCTGCTGAGCAGGATCAATCCCTATACCTGTATCTTTGACCTTAACAATCACCTGAGATTTGCCATCAGTAACTTGTTGAATTTCTATAGTAATAGTGATGCTTCCCTCTTCAGTGAACTTAATTGCGTTGCCGATGATGTTAATAAGCACCTGCTTTAACTTTGCTGCGTCAGCATTAACCATGATCGGCTCGTTCATCTGGGGAATATTCAACTGCAAGCCTTTTTGTTGAACAGTAACTGATTGTAAATTAATGACATCCTTAAGTACTTTTTGGAGATCAATAATTTCTAAAAATACTGATAACTTACCCGCTTCTATTTTAGAGATGTCGAGTAAATCATTAATAATACCTAGCAAGTGAATTGCTGCTTCATCGACACGTTTGAGGAACTCCATTTCTTCTTCTCGGTCATCACACATGCCTTCTCGAACCAAGCGAACACAGTTAATAATAATGTTTAGAGGATTTCTCAATTCATGGGAAGTTGTAGCTAAAAATTGACTTTTAACTTGGTTAGCAGCTTTTGATTCTTTCCAAGCTATTTCCAGTTCTTCCGCCCAAGCTTTTAGTCGGTCAACCATTTCGTCTAGTGCTTGTGCCAGTTGATTGAACTCTCGGATTTGGAAGTTGTGAGGAATTGGTTCTGCTGATTGACTGAGGTGAAGATTTAAAGCGTAGTCTCGCAATTTTTCCACAGGACTTGCCAGGTAACGAGCTACATACAGTGAGGCTAACAAACTCGCGCCAATCAAGCCAACTGTCAGCACAATCAAGATAAGTTTGATGTCCCTAAGACCATACAGAGCATTGTCCAGAGTTGTAACAGCTAAAATGACCCATTTTTGCTGCTTTCCGTTGATCGTAGGACCATCAATAGCGGTATAGCCAGCCAGTAATTCTTCCCCCTCTTTCTCAAAAAAGAAATGTAGAAAATATTGTCGTCCCGCTATCGCTGTTTTGACAATTTTTTTGAGTCGTGAGGCATCTGCATGCTGTGCAATATTAGTTCCGATGCTACTGGCAATTGGGTGTGCCAAAATTGTCCCATCTTCAGCAATTACTACTGTAGAACCTGTGAGTACACCTGGCTTAGGTTTTCTTCTCTCATGCAATAATGCCGCTTGAAAACTCAAGACATAACGCAAATCCCCCCAGCGATCGTAAACTGGAGCAGATAAGTGTAATTGCAGTTGATTACGTGTATCTCTTCTACCCGTTATTCCCATATGTGGGGGTAATATTATTTCAGCTTCAAACCCGTCACTGGGAAAAGGTAATTGCGGATCGGTAATTGGTTGGTCGTCGTCACAAGTTGTGGCAACGATCTTCGCTCTTGCCAAATTTGTCAGCTGTATGCACTCGATTTGCCTTGGCAGTTGTTGCGCTACCTGACTGAGAAATTCTTGCACCTCCTCCGGCGTACCCGACTGGATAATCTTTGTTTTACTTGTACTTAGCAAGTTAGTTTTTAGGGCAGCGATCGCATCTACGATATTTTCTCCCTTAAGAATGGCGCTTTCTGTTAAGTTTTGACGAGCAGTTTCCAATAGGCTAGACCGTGCCTTCCGAAAAGCTACAATCTCCCCTATCAATAACACCGGAACAGACAGAAGCAAAATTCTCGACACTAATATACGACGAAAGGATGATTGACGGGGTTTAGCCATCGGCAGTCTCTCTTAGTATGTGCCAACCACAACAGCAACAATATGTGCTTAAACCAGATAAAGTTATTGCGTTAGAAAAATCCTTTTTAGTAACCACATTAAAAATATAAAATACTTTAATTGCAAAAAGAAGTAAACTATACATATAATTAAAAATACTAGGTGTTATGGCGACTGTTATTGCCTTGAAATAAAGTTGGGAAATTAATCAAACAGCAGTGAACCCCGCAGAGCTATTTTTAAGAATCAACACAAGAGCGCATAACTGTCGTCCTCCAGTTCAAAATCCAAAGTTAAAATATCGACTCTTGACTAACGGCTCGAACTAACCTAATGGTGCAACATCGTCCTCATACCACTGTGGTTTTGGCAATGAGTGCAGATGGCAAGATAGCAGATGTTACACGAGCGCCTGCGCGCTTTGGTTCAAAAGCAGACCAAGCCCACCTTGAAAAACAAATCGCTCTTGCTGATGCTGTTTTCTTCGGTGCTGGTACTCTCCGCGCCTATGGTACGACACTAACCGTATCAGACCCAAAACTGCTGCAACATCGAACACAGATGGGTAAACCCCCCCAACCAGTTCATATAGTAGTTACACACTCTGCCAATCTGAATCCGGAAATTCGCTTCTTTAAGCAGCAAATCAATCGCTGGTTGCTCACCACAACAGCTGGTGCGCTGTTTTGGCAAGGACGCCAACGGACAGGAGCCTCAACAGCGGGAACCGGAACACGTGAGAGTCCTCCAGAATTTGAGCAGATTTTGGTTTTTGAAACATCAACGAGAAGAATTGACATTCATGCCGCCTTACAACATCTCACCACTTTGGGTATAACACGCTTAGCGGTACTTGGTGGCGGTTCCTTAGTCGCCTCAATGCTGGAATCAGATTTAATAGATGAATTTTGGTTGACCGTGTGTCCTTTGATTTTAGGCGGTTCTACCGCACCAACACCAGTGTCTGGTACAGGATTTTTATCCCAGTTCGCGCGCCGTTTACAATTGATTGAAGTTCATACTGTTGAGCAAGAAGTATTCCTACATTACCGACTGCAACGTCCACTAGATTATAGATTAGGCTAAATAAAGGCAACAGGG
>CAZZYE010000902.1:0-3675 GCA_964658145.1 uncultured Stigonema sp. | reverse complement strand
TTTTATCTCTAAATCAAGGGTATTGGGTTTAATACTGAGTGATTAAAATTAATCAATTTTTCTTGGTGCAAGATGTGAGTAATGGCTAATTGCTAATAGAAAACTGACAATCAAAAATCAACAATTAACCCTGTACTTTCACTGGATGACTGACAACGCCTCCATATAGCAATCCAGCATCATTCCAGGGAACGGTTGTTGGCTGTGTGTTGCCTAAGTTGTCAGTGGCACAAGCTTGAAGACAATACTCTCCAGGAACTGCATCCCAATCAAGATCCCACCGCACCCAAGCCATCGGAAAATTCGGTTCTCGAAGTCGTGCAAGTTGCCTGGTTCTCCCACCATCTGTGCTAACTTCCACACGAACAATTTTTCCTTTCCCAGACCATGAACGTCCACGTAGAAGGTAAGGTCCGGTGGGAAGTGTAGCAGGCCATGCAAGCTCAAAAGCGCTTTTGACGTTTTGGGATGCGATCAACTTACCTTTATATGGAGGCGTAGATGGGTAGTCTGAACCAATGAGGACCATTTGATCTGTCACCCACCGAGTATATATGGGTGTTTCAGAAACCTCAATCCGCTCAACCCACTTAACGTTGGCGTTTCCAGCCCAACCGGGAAACAGAACACGACATGGACTACCATGATCGGGAGGCAGTGGTTCCCCGTTCATTGCATAGACAAGGAGGGAGTCATCCAAGAGTGCCTTTGCAATCGGGACCACAGTGCTGAACTTGGACTTGTTCGTCTCTTTTGATGAGAGCGAATCTAAATCTGCTCCTTCAACGAGTACGTCTAGTGCAGTAGATCTCAGCCCAGTGCGCTCTAAAAATAAGCCAAGTGGCACACCAGTCCACTCAGCTACGCCAATAGCGCCCAGCCTCCAGCGCGTTCCTTCCATTGGCTTGTTGTAAGCCTCTTCAAAGAAGCGCCGACCGTTGGCAGCACATTCAATGGCGCGAGTCACTGAGATTGAAGGCATACCAATGATTTCATCGTAAGTGAACTCGCGAGTCACATTGACACCCGTTCCCTCAACTCGCAAGCGCCAAGTAGATGGATCAAAAGGGGGAGGTGTATTGCGGTTGTGAACGTAGAACCAGTCATTTGGTACCAAATAGCCACGCCCATACATCGCTTCCCAGTTCATCTCCAATGTGCCTTTGCCATGATATATATACCCTGGTGGCAATGGCTTAAGTATATTGCTGCCGTTGGTTTTGAAGGACTTCGATGTGCTTGACTCACTTCGGGCAGGTGCAGGATTAGCTAACCCCCCAATGGCTGGGGCGACAACCATCGTGGCTAGTATTTGCAGAAAACGCTTGCGCGACACACCAGCATTTCTACTTTGCTGCCAGATGTACTCATCAACCCGTGTCTGTATGTAATCTTCTTGGTTAAAGAGGTTTTTATCGCTCAAGCGCTGATCTCCTTGTTAATTGCTAATTGGGGAATCGTTCATTGTTATTAAGCTAATTGCTAATCAGGGCTATTTCATTCTCAGATCGCAACCTCACTCGCCGTGCGTAATTTATTACGCACGGCTAATAGCTGAAGTCGGCTTAAGCCGACTTGAACACCTGTTAAATGAGCGTTCGTTTTAACGGACTTGAGTTCTCAGCCAAGACTAGATTTCAAGGCTCTGGTTTAGAATGAAATAGCCCTGATTGCTAAATGTTCCATTGTTCATTGCAATTAGCAATTAGCAATTAGCAGTCTTCACTTTAAAATTACTGTCCAAGTACCAGTTGTCTCATCCTGTTTGTAGTGGGGGAAATAGCTATCAAGCCCGGTTCCGGCTATTTCTGAAATTGCGTTAAGGAAGCGATCGCAGTCTTCAAAGGTGTTGTACACAGCAAAGCTTGCTCGGATAATGCTCGGAATGTTCCGTGTAATTCCCATCTCTACTTCGGCAGCAATTTTGCAGTCTTGCTCATCTGAAATATTCTTCAGCTTGCGGATGTATTCGTAAGTGCAGAAAGCGCCGGCTCTGACTCCAATTCCGTATTCTTGTGCCAGGATTTCCGCCACTAGTCGCCCATCAAACTCATTAATGTCAAAGGGAATGACATGAGCTAAACTCTCTCCTGAGATATGCACGGTGACACCAGGAATCTGCCGCAGCCGTGTGAACGTGTATTCGACCAAACAATGTTCATACTTGGCAATTCGTTCCTGTCCCAGATCTTCGATAATCTGGATTGCTTTAGCAATAGAAATCGCACCCATTGCGTTAGGTGTTCCAGGGTCATGTGCCCGTTCTGTATAGAACCGCTTTATTTCCAGGTTCCTAGTGATGTAAGGCAGATTCCCGCCGCCAATTTGGTACGGATAGAAGCTGTCAAAAAACTCCTTCGGTCCTACTATGACTCCCGTCCCATACGGAGCGTACATTTTGTGTCCGGAAAAAGCTACAAAATCTAGATGGCAAGGATCGTCTTCCGCACGCATGTCTACTCGTTCATGCTGAATTAACTGACATACATCGGCAAACATCTTGGCACCATACCGATGAGCTAAAGCTGCAAGTTCGTAAATAGGAGGTCTGTAACCTGTAATTGTCGAAGCACCAGTAATGGTCAGTAGCTTAATCTGCTCATTTTTTGGTCGCGGTTGGTGTGCTTTTAAAATATTCTCGATTTCAACTAAATCAACGTTTCCGTTTGGCTGTGTTCGGTACTGGACAACTTGATCTTTGGTTACCCAAGGTAGCAAGTTTGAAGAATGCTCAATGTCAGAAACCAAAATTTTGCCGGGTATGTTTGCCCACAGTGTGGCGGCTCCATTGATTGCTTCCGTCGTATTCTTTGCAAAAATTACATACTTCTGCGAGGAGGCGCCCACAAAGTTTCGGATGATATCTCTGCTTGCGTCGTACTCGCGAGTAGAGATGAGAGATTTTTGCCCAGAACCTCGATGCACACTGCCATAAGAATCAAGCATCTCGTTCACGTATTGCTTAACGGGTGCAAAGGGAGTGGTCGTGGCTCCATTATCTAAGTTGACGTACTTGATATCGTTTCCGTTCAGGGTCTTTACTTTGAAGAACAAAGACTTATCCGTGAATAGAGGTCTAATTTCCTGCTCCCAAAATTTATGAAGGTTTAAGAGTGCGTTTTCTGTAGTTTCTGTTTGTAGAAGTAGCATATCTTGCTTACACTCAACGAATTTATAAAATTGAAAAATTTGAACACTAAGCTAATTTCTAATATTTTTTAATAATTGCTTAAAAAATGTATCCGTAATTTCATGGTTTTTTTTTCACGAACAAATAAAAAATATAACAATGTTAAAAAATGACGGGGTTTCACTGAGTAAAAATTTTTCGTTGTTCATAGAAAAAATACATTCCTTTCACTAACCAAGCCTTAAATCAACTTCCTAGCACTACATACCTTTGAAAAACGCTTGCACTAAGCTTTGACTAAATATATGGGCGTAATTAAACATAAGTCCAATGTCCTTTGTGCCTGACTTTTGACTAATGACGACCCTAACTGGTAACATTTATTTGTGCCGACCTACTTAACTTTGAAAAAATATCTTCAAATTATTTTCATATAACAGGTTTAAATTTATACTTATAAAAATAGTGTTATTACGCTTGTGTCAATGTTTCATGACCTTCGCTTCTCCCAAGGGGAGACGCTGCGCGAACGCTCCAATTAAAAA
>CAZZYE010000901.1:0-3679 GCA_964658145.1 uncultured Stigonema sp. | reverse complement strand
CCACTCACAACTAACCACTCAACTAGTTGCTTGTACAGGTTGTTGCTGAGAAACATTGCCTGGTATTGGTTCCATCTTTGTTCCTGGTTCTATAGCAGACAATTCAATGTGATTTAACAAAGTGGTCACGAACGAAAAAAGTAAGAAAGGCAGTGATAGCAAGACGACGAGTGCAACTGCTGCTAAAGCATAAACCGGTCGTTTGGCACCCATAAGCGCCAAAGCTGACGCCAAACTTATGGTGATGGTAATCAACCAAACAATTATTTGTCCGTATATATCGCCAAAAGTAAGGGTACAGACAAACTGATACTTTTGAATGTTATTCATCATAATTCGCCTCTAGCATCTCCTTAGGTTCTACCTTAGAACCATGTTTCGTTTTTAGATAATTTCTAAATATTTTTGAAATAATTGTTATATTACTTCATAATTTAGATATTTTTTTTGGCATAATCGATTAAAGTAAATTAATTATTGCACAATCGTCTTTTGCTAGGAGAGAAATGCTTATATATCTTAACATTTATTTTAGCTAAGTAAAAAATTTTCTAGATTCAATTCAAGTTGGAGAGTACAAATCCCTATAAAAATCAACCTCGTGCCGCTAATTGCTTAAATTACAGTTCTCAGTTACACAAGGTTTATTGCTCCTAGGAATGCCGAGCGCACTTTCAAGCTTTGTGGTCGATTGACTCCAGTTGTTTAATTTTTCTCTGCAAATCTAAGTCATCACTGCTAACAATTGTTTCTAAGTTGGCTATTCGTTGCTCTAACAGTTCGACTTGGGGAAGTTGCAAATATTTACTATTTGATTGGGTCTCACCAGAACGCCACACAGCAACTGTACTCACTGCTGCACCTGCAATCAGAGCCAAAGGTAGAATGAAACCACTGTTTGTAGCAGCGGAAAGTGGGATGCAAATTCCTAGCATTCCTGCTGCGATACCCCAAATTCTTGAGGTAGCAGCAACTCGGACATCTTTGTATTGTTCTAAGTCTTTTTCTAATTGTTTAGCCATACGTTTATCCTAGAGCAGTTATCTAACACCTTGGCATAAGTCTCTACAACAGTGCTTCCTACAATCGGGCTAAGTACAATTGCTTGCTCATAAATTGTTTTTCTTCATGGCAGCGCCGTTATTAAGGAAGCAAGGGGAGTTCCGACTGGCGGCAAATAAAAAGTAAATTGCGTTCAAATATGGGAGATAAAAATAAAGTAAATTACGTCTGTTTATAAAGAAGATTACCATATTTGCACTCACTTTGGGTGCGGCGACAACCAAATTAGGTCGGGATTTACGCAAGCTGTTCGTCAAATTTGAAGGCTTGGACATTAAGGTAGATATACAATCCCTAAGCTAAGGAAAGCCGTCGTTAGCTCAAGTAATACCGTTTCTCCATGAAGCCGCGCTAAATATTCTCTCTTAGCCCCCCTTTTTAAGGGGGGTTGGGGGGATCTGATTTATGGCAACTTCATATAGAACTGGTATAAGAAGACTAAACCAAAAAAACATCATGAGTATCGAAAATAAAATCTCACCAGCCTTTGAGCCGTTCCTGGCGGACATTGATGAAGATGACAAGCGGGATGCGATCGTCATTTACGAAGCACCACAATCTGAAGGTCTGCTTTCACGAGAACGTGTGCATGAAGCAGAAAAGCGGCGGTATCAGGTTAAACAGCAGGTTGCTTTCCAAAAAGCTGTAGAAGAAGAAATTTTTGACAGCTACCAAGAAGCAAGTCAAGACCTTGGTTATCAAGATGAACCGCTTGAGGTTTCTACTATTGGTTCTGGCATTTTACCTATGGCTACAGTTGAAGTGACTCGCAAAACCCTGGAAGCTTTAGCAGAACAACCTCACGTAGTTGCTATTTTACCAAATCAGAGAATGCATCTGATTCAACCGCGAAAAATAGAATATTCCGATCTCATCACCCAAGAATCTCAAGACCAAGTGACGTGGGGACTCAAACATTTAGAGATTCCCAAATTATGGGAAACTACTCAGGGTGAAAATATTAATATTGCTGTCCTAGACACTGGTGTTTATGCCGATCATCCAGCACTCAAAAATCGGGTCAAAAAATTCGTAGTCATTGACCCTTTAGGTAGAAGGATTACTGCGTCTCCAGCCTTTGATTGCGCACAGCATGGGACTCATGTTTGTGGTACGATCGCCGGCGGACAAGCAGCAAAAGGCGTATCTATAGGCGTTGCACCGTCAGCTAATTTATTAGTTGGTGGTGTGTTGATCGGTGATACCACTTTGCGAACCCTATTAGAAGGGATTTCTTGGGCAATTGAAAAAGGGGCAGACATTATTAATATGTCTTTAGGCTTATCTTATTACGAGCCACTGTTTGCGGAAGTGCTAGACATACTGCTTGAGCAATATGGTATTTTGCCTGTAGTGGCGATCGGTAATGAAAATCATGGTAATACCAGCTCACCTGGTAATGCCCACAATGCTTTCTCAGTGGGTGCAGTTGAAAAGGTTTCAACAAACGACATTGATGTCGCTTTTTTCAGCAGTGGCGCAAGTCTCGTATTTTTTGAAGAAGAAACCAATAAATTAGTTACAAAACCTGATGTTGTTGCCCCTGGAGTTCAGGTATACTCATGCATACCACCAACAAAAACACCAGACGGAACCTACGCATACAACTATATGGATGGAACTTCAATGGCAACTCCCCACGTTGCTGGGGTTGCCGCTTTGTTAATGGCAGCGAAGCCTACAGCACCTGTTACGGATATCATAACGGTACTGAAGGAGACAGCAAAGCATCCAAGAGGATTGGAGCGTCGTCCGGATAATCGGTGGGGATGGGGGTTAATTCAACCCGTCGAAGCATTGAAAGCTCTTAGTTGAGGGCAAGGGTATGGCATCATAATGTACCACCAATTTAACCATAATAAGATTAGCTCGGAGTTTGCAAAACGATTAAGTCATCTACAGCCGCAACAAAAAGTCCGCGTCGTTGTTATGCTCCAGCTAGGGAACGCGACCAAAAATTGTGGTCACCGCCAATCGCCAGATGAGCGGAAAGCGGCGATGAAAGCAATGCGCAATTCAGGAAAGCAGGCTCTTGGCTATATTCGGAAAATTATTCAGGACTTTGGTGGAAAACAGCTAGCTGAGAGTCCTAATGTTTTGGGAACTATTCCCATTGAAATCTCTGCTGCTGGTGTCAATGCACTTGCTGAATCCGATGTAGTTAAAGCTGTCATGGAAGACCAACAAATTTATGTAGGAGATGGAACAAATAGTAGTGAGTGAGTTAATTGTTATTTTTTAGCTATATTTTTATCCTGAAGCAGTTATCTCATAGCTTGCCATAAATTCCTACTAAGGTGCTTCCTACAATCGGGTTAAGTATAATTTCCTTATTATTTGGATTGATAATTGATGTTGTTGGCGAGTGTATTACTTGGATGGCAGGCAGGTTATCTGCTGGGCGTTGGTATTAGCTGCGCCAATTATAGTTTTTCCAGTAGCGATCGCCGAGCTTCGCGCACGAGTAAGGTCAATCAGGGAGCGAATTATAAGCAATTGACGTTGTTTGACCTAGTTTAGCTACGTTTATTGTGTATCCCGTTAATTGTACGTTGCAAATAAGATATAGGAATCCTAAATCATTAATGAAAAATTTTAAGTAGTGTAGGGTGGGCAC
>CAZZYE010000900.1:0-3694 GCA_964658145.1 uncultured Stigonema sp. | reverse complement strand
TGGTGGGCAGTGCCCACCCTACGTATATTTCAACAATCAAATATGATTCCTATATGTAAATTTAGGTAAATTGTTTGTAGTTGCGCTGTCTTCGCCCAGATCAGGGTGCGAATACAGCGCAACTACGAACCAATATCATAAAAATGGTTAAAATAAGGTTAAGATTAATTAATAACAAGATTAAAAATTAATAAAAAATTAAGAGCAGCTTAAAATCAAGCTAATCTATCATGGAAATTTGATGAATTTTCGCACTTATTAAGAGTTATCATCTGTACAAAAGATTAATTGAAAAAACTTGCAAAAACCAAATAAGGTTGAGTGAAATATCCAACAGTTTACACGAATCCTGCAGGCTGTCTCATTCATTTGGTTGGCGAAACGGGACAAGCAGTTCAAGTTTCAATTCATTCTCCCAGTCAGTATATCTGTACCAACCTCCCACGGATATTACCAGATTGGAAAAATCAACCTTCTTTATGGGTGGTGATTGTTTTACAGCAATCAAGATATGATCTGGTGAAAATTACACCAGAAATAGAGACAGAAAAAGAACGGTTGCGGGAAAAGTTTATGAGGTTTGGCTGTGATTTGGCATTTAATCTGCGCGATCGCAGCTATTTAACAGACCTCATAGACCCCCGCACAGGCTATCCATTACTTTCTCGTCCTGGAAAAACTCCCCACGACGACACAGCAGTTGTGAAAGCTTTACTCAACTACCCAGTGATGCAAAACAAATGCCGTGTATTAGTCCACCCTGATTGGGGAATGGCAGTTTATCCCAGCATCTTGATATCAGTAGCTTACCCGATCTTGATTGAATGGGTGACAACAAGCATAGCGCCCTTGCACGGCTGGAATCAGCGAATCAGTGGTAGCTAATTGCTAATTGCTAATCGCTAATTGCTAATAGCTTATCGTAGTCAGGCAATTAGCAAGATGGACTAGGTAAAAGAAGCTCATAAGCTTTCTTCAAAATGAGGATTTACATCTTAACTATGCTTAGGTCGCCGCAATTGCTTGGAACCTAGGGGTCCTAAAAGTTGATTGAGGTCACGTAGCTGTTCAGCTGTACCCATAGCGATGAGCAGATCTCCAGTCATGAAGAGTGTATCAGCAGTAGGACCACCGATGAGTTCTCCATGAGCGCGACGGATGGCAAGCAGCAGTGCCCCAGTTTGCGCACGTAATCTTGCTTGCCCTAAAGTTTGACCTACAAAAGGACTAGTCGCAGCGTCGAGCAAAAATTCTTCCATGTACAACTGTCTGTCTGTGCCTGAGATAATACCGTCTACAAAGTCCATTACCTGAGGTCTGAGGGCAGCTGCTGCCATGCGCTTACCACCAGTAATGTAGGGAGAAACCACAGCATCGGCACCGCCGCGTTGCAACTTTTGCACAGCTTCTTCTGTACTTGCCCGGGCGATCGCTCGAATACTTGGATTCAGTGTTTTTGCTGAGAGTACTGTATACAGATTTTCTGCATCTGAAGGAAGTGCCGCGACAATACAAATTGCCCGTTCTATACCAACTCTTAAGAGAGTTTCATCAAGCGTAGCATCACCTTGGTATACGGTATAACCCTCTGCCTGCGCCGTTTGCACAGATTCCATATCAGAATCAACGATCACAAAAGAAACGTCTTCTGCCCGAAATTCTTTGGCAATTTGACGACCAGTTCGACTAAATCCACAGATAATATAATGTCCTGATAATGAGTCCATTATGCGTCGTTGTTGTCGTAGTCGAATTCCTTCTTGAAAATAGCCTTGAATTACGGCTTCTGTAAACCTATTAACAATGTAACCAATAGTTATCACACCCATTAAAATCAGGGCGATGGTAAATAACCTTCCTCGTGCTCCCAGTGGTTCTATCTCTCCATAGCCAACGGTAGATAAGGTAATTACCGTCATATAAGCTGCATCCTCCCACGGCCAGCCTTCCACTAGGCGATACCATAAAGTACCAATGAGGAAGACACAGCCGAGAGCGATCGCCCCTGCTGTTAGCTCTTTTTGGATGCGACGATATTTTTGCTCAAGTGTGGAGTACAAAGTTTTTCACCACTGCAACTCGTTCTTTGAATATTCGAGTGGAGCCTTAAGAGGATGTTTTCAAAGTGGTGGATGATGTATCAAAAACTTTAGATCCTCCTAAATCCTCCTTAAAAAGGAGGACTTTGATTCGGTTGTTCCCCCCTTGGAAAGGGGAGCCAGCGCTCTCCGGAGGGTTTCCCGCTACTAGGCGACTGGCGTGGGTTAGTTCAGATCTCGATACAACCGTAGACTTTGAAAACATCCTCTAAAGGGAAATTTTAGCTGAGGTAAATAAGAAGATTGTTTTCAGAATTCTCATAATAATCGGAAATAACTATAATATAAGGGATTTTGAGGGTTTAGGTAGTGAGCATCCAAACTCTGTTTGAACAATCGACGATCAATTCACAGTCAAATGTGTCATCTAGCACCTTTGATCCAGATAACTTCAATCAATCTGTCATGTCCACCTATGCGCGGTTTCCTCTAGCCTTAGAGCGGGGCAAAGGTTGTCGCGTTTGGGATACACAGGGGCGAGAATATCTCGACTTTGTGGCTGGGATCGCTACTTGTACACTGGGACATGCCCACCCTGCCTTGGTAGAAACGGTAACACGGCAAATTCAGAAATTGCACCACGTTTCTAATTTGTACTACATTCCAGAGCAGGGAGAGTTGGCTCATTGGATAGTTCAACATTCCTGCGCCGACCGGGCATTTTTCTGCAATTCCGGGGCGGAAGCAAACGAAGCTGCAATTAAATTGGCGCGGAAATACGCCCACACAGTCCTAGAAATTGACAAACCGATCATTTTGACAGCAAACGCCAGTTTCCACGGACGCACTTTGGCGACGATTACTGCTACAGGGCAACCGAAGTATCAAAAAAACTTTGACCCTTTAGTGCCAGGGTTCCACCATGTACCTTATAATGATATAGGCGCTTTAGAAGCAGCGATTGGTGAACTGGATGAAGGTGATTACCGCGTAGCAGCGATTCTTTTGGAGCCATTACAAGGAGAAGGCGGTGTTCGTCTGGGTGAAATAGCCTACTTCCAAAAGGTGCGGCAGATTTGCGATGAAATTGGTATTCTGCTAATTTTTGATGAAGTGCAAGTTGGTATGGGGCGCAGTGGTAAATTATGGGGTTACGAACATCTCGGTGTTGAGCCAGATATCTTCACTAGTGCTAAAGGGTTAGGCGGTGGTATCCCCATCGGGGCTATGATGTCCAAATCATTCTGCGACGTATTCCAACCGGGTGAACATGCAAGTACCTTTGGCGGGAATCCTTTTGCTTGTGCAGTTGCCCTCACTGTCTGCCAGACGTTGGACTCGGATAATCTTTTGCAGAATGTGGAGGCTAGGGGTGAGCAATTGCGAACAGGGTTGCAGGCGATCGCCTCGAAATATCCCAATCAAATTGCCGAAGTACGCGGCTGGGGTTTAATCAACGGTATGGAACTGGCAGCAGATACTCAGCTAACCGCAGCTGATGTCGTCAAAGGTGGGATGGACCAAGGCTTATTACTCGTCCCCGCAGGTCCAAAGGTCGTCCGATTTGTGCCACCGCTGATTGTTACAGAGGCAGAAGTAGATTTAGCTTTGCAAGCTGTTGACAAAGCAATGGCGATAGTCACTACGTCATGAAA
>CAZZYE010000899.1:0-3696 GCA_964658145.1 uncultured Stigonema sp. | reverse complement strand
TTTAATTTTTAATTTTTAATTCCCAAATTACCCGCCACTCACAGGAGGAATTAATACGACTTCGTCGCCATCTTGCAGGATCGTATCTTGTTCCACAAATAGCAGATTCACCCCAAAGCGAGTCACATCGCGCCATTGGGTAAGTTCGGGATGTTCGGCAATCAGGCGATCGCGCACAGCAGCGACTGGTGTATCTTGGGGAAATTCCCGCGCCAGTTCTGGGACTCCATAAGCTTCTTGATAAGCAGCGAATAACTTAACAGTAACGGTGATCGTAGATTTAGACATATCCTGGCGTATAATGCGACTTGAGAAAAATTATTATTACCCAATCCCATAGACTTGCAATCAGAGCGATCGCTGCTCCTAATTTTAAAGCCAATGGAGATACGGGAGAAATTTCTTTGAAAAAGAATGGCGATCGCCAAGAGCTAATTATTTATTTAATTAAAGTTGTGCTGAAATTTGTAACTCTATGAGAGCGTTTTGAGGCGCACACCCTGAAATGATTTATATATAGTAGTGATTCGTTTCTTGAAGTGGTCAAAATGTCTACTCAGCCGGAGCAAAAGCCCCTGACGGAATCGGCACAATCTGAGGAGGGGCTAAGCAGATTCCCTGTCTGTACCAGATGCCCTCAACCTCGAAAACCTCGAATTCGGTTGTGAGGATTGCCCAAGTTTGCTCGTTTAGTCCACCAGAGTAAGTCCAAGTCAATCGGCTTGAGTTGCTTAGTCGTCGTTCCAGTTCTGCCAAATCGGACGGTAGCCAAAATCGAGTCATGACCCTTTGAGTGGCAATCTCAGGGGGAGTCTGTAACATATCAGACATTGGCTCGTTAATAATGATTTGCTTGTGGCTATCTTGTCTGATGATACTAACCGGACGCTCATTTTCAGCAGCGGTAACCATTCGGCGCAACAACTCTACTGGTAAGTCCAACTGGCTAGAAAAGACCACACCCCTAAAAGGCAACATGCGCTCAGCAATCAGGGCGGGAGATGGTGGCTGGGATGTTGCCATCCACCCGTAAAACTCTATTGGGTGCAGGCAGCGTCTCCACCCTATCCGCACCTTACCCTTGATTTTTGCTGCGGTTTCGCTGAGAGCATAACCATAGCTTTGGGCAAGATAGGTAGCATCTTGCTTTGTAGGGGCAAGGATAGAAACCCCTTCGTGGGACAGTTTATAGTTCCAGCCTGGTTGGTTCAGGATTTTAAGAATACTCACACTCATCTATTTTTCTACCTTTAGAATTCTTAAGTCAGCAATTAGCTGTTTTTTATGACTTCCTGTACATTGCGCTGAATGACGCCTCAAGTAGAGACGCGATTAATCGCGTCTCTACTGTGACAATTGCCACAGCAAAATGAATAAAATTTCAGTGAATGGTAGTGCTGCTTGGAGTAGATTACCGATATTTTTTGGGTATATTCCCTCTTTTATCTTTCCTTCTTTGCATTGTAAGCTTATATAGGCTCAAATATAAAAATATTAGAACTGTGTCGTTTTTAACAGATAGAACGGCAAATATATTGGCTAGTAAACAGGAAAATTACCACAAAACCTCACAGAATAGGTATCCTGTAGTTGCTTAAAAAATCTTGAGCCTATGATTTGCCGCTATGTAATGACTCTTCACTCAACTGTAAATAAGTTTTACAAAACATAGGCAGCCAACCTAAAAGAAAGTCTTATGTTGTAGCTCCTCAGGTTTTACACGAGCATTTTTCTGGATGAAGCAGTAGATAATTCATAGAACAGTTGGTAAAATTCGGAATATCTGGGCACAATAAGTAATTATGCCCAGATATGGCTAGATTTTATAGAACAGTTCCTTACCTACGTTGGTTGAGGATTCTAACAACACTCGCACTCATCTTCTTTTACACCTTTAGGATCGGTATACACGGTCAGATTAAAAGTTTGTTGCCAAATCATTTTTTGTTCCTCCTCAGGGATACCCAAAGCAGACGTGATGATGGCGAAGTCTCCTACTGTAGGTAGAACTTCCCCTCTAGCGAGCGCTTGCAAGTTTTTTACCCCAAAGCCCTTAAGTTTTGTCATGTTAGCTCGAACCAAATCGGCAATTGTTCTAGGAGGAGCAGATTCAGATTTTAAGGAGTTGGAACCTGTTTTTTTGGGTATCCACTCACGGATCATCTCTTCTAGTGCGTCGCTTTGGGATACCCCTAGGCGTGCACAGATGCTTTTCAATTCCCGCGCCAAGTCTATCGGAACGTAGCCGCTGACCTGCTTGTAATCATCAGAGCGCCTTCTGTCAGTCATTTTTTTGGACTGTTTATATCAAGCTACTTTTTATTCTCTCTCATACCGTCTAGATTGTCAGACATTTTTTCATGTCAATTTTAAATAAAATCTTGACATGAAAAAATGACAAGCGTTAGTATGGGATGATGGAGCAATAAACAACTTAATAATTAAGTAAAGGTAGATGACCCTGGCTGAGATGTTCCTGGTTTGAAAGTATAGCACCCTGATCCCTAGCTTTTGACTGGAGACTAGGAATCTGAGAGGCTATTAGCCCCACAGATCTTCAGTATATATGCTCGGAAGCCATCAGCAAATGTAGTGGTCGATATTACTTTTAAAACATTAGTCCCCAATCGCTGTGATTGGGGACTTTGTTCTATGCTACCGGTTACAGATAATTAATCTACCCGCAGACCCACGCCTTACAGCAGTTTTCAATTGAATTGATCGCATTGTAAGGGCGCGGAAACCGCACCCCTTCGGGTTATATTGTGGTCTACCCGACTGATATTCGCGAATTATTACTCAATTTGGCTCTGCACCAGTACCTTGTTCTCACAATAGCTATCAAAATAGACTATGGCTACAGTACTAATACGCAAATTCAGAGCGAATGAAATTGCGTTAAGATCCCCATTTTTAGAGGCTTTACGTAAAATTAAAAAATTTGCTCCAACCGCTGGAAATCGCGCTGCACCTCATGCCAGAGAGTCTTATTGTTAGGGTCTGTCTTCAGGGCTTTCTTCAGATAAATTGTGGCTTTGGGCAGTTGGTTTTGGGCAATCAACGCCCGACCCCAAATTTGATAAGCAATAGCTTGCCACTGGCGAACTTCTACGTCTTCTGGTAAACGTTGTGCTAAAGCTTCCACCAAGGCGATCGCTTGTGGAAACCGTCTCTCTTTCAAAAACCGCTGCAACTGTTCATAAGTCTTCCACTTCAACCGCTGTTCTATTTCCACCAAATTAGGCGGCTTTGAGGTTGGCTTTTTCGGTGGTGTCTGTTTTTTTGCTGGTGGTTTCTCAGGTTCTGATGCTGGCTGCGGCTGAATTGACTGTTGGACTATTTCTTCTGGCGGTACCACCTGTAAGAGCAGTTTGTATGCCTCAGTCAAGGCAATAAACTTTTCTTTTGCTGTTTTGTCATCTGGGTTAATATCGGGATGATATTGCTGTGCCAACCGCCGATAAGAAGCTTTGATGTCGGCAAAACAAGCGGATGACCTTAAACCCAATAAACGGTAGCAATCTCCAAGATCCATCTTGATCTATCAGAAGCGCGAACATCAGCTATCAGCTTACCTTACGGGAAGTCACCCAGAGGGTGTCTACACCTGAAAGCTAGAAGTTTTAATGATAAAGACTAAATTTTTAATTGAAAGTTCACGCTTTACATTTTGGTGGAGAGTGGGGAGTGGGGAGT
>CAZZYE010000898.1:1498-3699 GCA_964658145.1 uncultured Stigonema sp. | reverse complement strand
AGGGGGACAAGGGGGACAAGGGAGAGGAGTTCACAACTCTTGGACTGCTATATATATTGCCGAATGGTTATTCAGCAAGCTTTAACGGTAGCGCCCTTTGTAACTCAATGAGTTCGTCTCGATGACCAATGACAGTGATTTTACTTAGTTCTTGTTCACGAGGAGTTGCTTCCATAAGTAGCAAAACTTTCTCAAGTCTTCCAGCTTTTTTCCAATAAAAGAAACCACTCAAAGGCGAGAGTAGTACCATTACTGGAAAGACTGTACGAATGTCAGGAAAAAGCAGTGATAAAACCAGTGATAGGCAAAGAATCCCAGCAGCAGCTAACAATGTCAAAAACACAGCTAAAAACCAACTAGGTTTAACAAACCCTTCAAAAGTCACTTGATTTTGTTCTCGGTCTACCGCTGCCACTCGGTAAGACCGAATGCGAAAATATTCCTGTAATCGAGGCAATAAAGTAGCTTCATCTAGCTCGGACACCAGTTGCGCTTTTTGTATGCGATCTTTAGTTGAGGCACGTATAAAGAATAACAGCCCAACCGATAGCAACAAGGTTAGCAGCAATGTGGATGGCAGGATAGCAGTATCCATAACTAATTGTTACTGTTTTAGTGGAGGAGACTTATTCATTATGAATTATTCGTTAATGTGTCCTCTGGTTTATGTACTTTTGCCACAAAACAGCCAAATCTTGCGATTGAGATTGCCATTCTGGCGAAACTTGATACATCCGCCTCGGACGTCCGCGTCCTTCAAGTTTTTTCCAATACCCAGTGATAGCCCTTTCGTCTTCAAGAAATTTGATCGCACTGTAAAGTACGGTATCTGAAAGCCGATAGGTTGGATATTCAGTTTCTAGTCTTTGGATCAACTCAGTTCCGTAAGATTCTCCTTGTAGCAAAATATACAAGATGTAACAAACTGCTAGTTCCTGACAAAGGTAAGTTGGCGGAGGATTCTCAAAAAATTGATATATATCCTCGAGTTTCATAGTTGGTGAATTGCTAAAAATATGCATGGGAATTGAGCCTACAATCCCAATTGTGAATCTTGTGAATCTATAGTGCTAACCCCTGACTCGTAAGTATATAGCGCTACTTAGGCTCTCATGATCAAAGCGCAAAAATCCTACACGGCACACGCTTGTTAGGCGTGGTGGGAGCGAACTTTCCGGGAGAATGGCTCCACACAGGAAAGCTCATGTATGCGCCCGTTTTAGGAAGGCAAAAATTGCACCCCATACCCAAGCTCTAGACAGTGTAGTGAGGAGCGAATAAACAGCATTTGTGCCGTCATCCTTGTGTTAAGTGATGCCGAGCGTCTGGGCACTGCTTAAGCAGAAAATCTCGCTTCAGCAATTTTAAGGGTAAAATCGAGCTTTGGAATCAAACTTAATAAACACTTTGTATAACAGTGATTATCCCATTGCAAAATCTTTAAGATTAAGTCTAGAGCCATATCTAATTAAGAGCTTTGCAAATAGCGGACACATTAAAGCTTAAATTTTATACTAAATTTCTTTACTTAAAATATTTTTTTACCCTTTGATAAATGTGATAGTAAATTTATCTTCTTCCCAGCACACTAGTGAACCGTATGTCAGAATCCTCTCAACTCCGAGCTATTGCCCAAACGTTTCGCCTGATAGGTTGGATTAGCTTTTGGACTCAGTTAGTGCTAGGTATCGTTTCTGGGGGGATTTTGCTGAGTGCGACGATTTTTAGTCAGAGACCTAGTAGCAGTAACAATCCGGGAACTGGGCTTGGCGTCTTTTTAGCAGTTTGTGGACTGATTACCTTGGGTGTGAGCATTTATTTGGCTTTCCGTTACACGAGGATTGGCAGACAACTAGAATCCTCCAATCCCAGCAACCGCCCACGCAAAGTTGAAACTATTCAAGTTGTACGCTTAGGACTGATCGTGAATTTGGTAGGAATGCTTTTGACTCTTTTAGGAGCGCAAGCGATCAATGGCACTCTGATCATCAAGTCGCTGACTTTACCGCAACTTGGTACTGGAGTTTTAACCCAAATTGACCCTAGCCGAACTATCCAACCCCTAGATATTTTCGTCGTGCAGGCAAACACCAACACTGTAAGTGCCCATTTTGCAGGGCTTGTGGGGTCCATTTGGCTTCTCAATCGCATCACTAAACCTTAGATGAGGGAGTGGGGAGTGGGGGGAGATGAGGAGGATG
>CAZZYE010000898.1:0-1467 GCA_964658145.1 uncultured Stigonema sp. | reverse complement strand
TACTCCCCCCACTCCCTACTCCCTACTCCCCACTCCCCCTAAACTTTGCAATTATTGTGATAGCAAGCCAAAATAATTATATGCTGATGTTTTGGCAAGAAGATAGTAGGCTAAAAACTGAGAATAATCTGTGCTGGATATTAAGCAAATACGGGAAAATCCCCAATTGGTTCAGGAAAGGTTGAATACTCGTAGTCATAATTATGACATTCAGCCGCTTGTAGAGTTGGATAGACAACAGCGCGAATTGGAAGCGAAGCGAAATCAACTTCAGGCACGCAGTAATGAAATTGCTAAATTAATCCCTGAAAAGATTAAAGCTGGTTGCGAACCTAAAGGAGCAGAAATTCAAGCCTTGCGAGATGAGGGTAGCGAGATCAAAGCTGAACTCGGTACACTCGAACCTCAGGAAAAAGACCTGACAGCCAAAATCAACGAACTTTTACTCGCACTTCCCAACTTACCCGAAGCGTCCACCCCCATCGGTAAAAGAGAAGAAGATAATATAGAAGTCCGCCGTTGGGGTGATGAGTACATTCCCCAAAATCCGAATATTCTTCCCCACTGGGAAATCGGCGAAAAGTTAGGTATTCTCAATGTTGAGCGAGCGGTGAAAGTGGCACAAAGTCGCTTTGTTACCCTGATAGGTGCTGGCGCAGCACTAGAAAGGGCATTAATTCAATTTATGCTCGATCGCCAAATAGCAGCAGGGTATGTGGAAGTTATTCCTCCGTTTTTAGTTAATAGCGAGTCTATGACAGCCACGGGACAGTTGCCCAAGTTTGCTGAAGAAAGCTTTAAGTGCTTATCTGATGATCTATGGCTTACTCCCACAGCAGAAGTACCTGTTACCAACCTTTACCGTGGTGAAATTCTCGATTCTGTTGAGTTGCCTATTTATCACTGTGCTTATACTCCGTGTTTTCGCCGAGAAGCTGGTAGTTATGGACGCGACATGCGGGGATTAATTCGCCTGCATCAATTTAACAAAGTTGAATTAGTGAAATTTGTCAATCCCAAAACTTCCCAGGAGGAACTGGAAAAATTGGTGGGGAATGCAGAAGCAATTTTACAGGCGTTGCAATTGCCTTATCGGGTAGTAGCGTTGTGTACTGCGGATTTGGGATTTTCTGCTGCCAAAACTTATGACTTAGAAGTTTGGCTTCCCTCGTCGGAAAAGTATCGGGAAATTTCCAGCTGTTCCAATTTTGCAGATTTTCAGGCGCGGCGGGCGCAAATTCGTTTTAAAGAAAGCGGTAAGAAAGGAACCCAGCTTGTGCATACCCTCAACGGTTCTGGTTTGGCGGTGGGGCGGACAATGGCAGCAATTTTGGAGAATTATCAAATAGAAGATGGGATACGTATACCACAAGCGCTGCAATCTTACTTGGGACGGGAAGTGTTGTAATGAATGGGGAGTAGGGAAATCAATTAAAAATTAAAAATGCAAAATCAAAAATTCCCTTT
>CAZZYE010000897.1:0-3700 GCA_964658145.1 uncultured Stigonema sp. | reverse complement strand
ATAATTTCTTACCTAGTGGCTTGGATTATACTTAGGACGATGAGAGTGGCAGACCCCAAGGAGGCAATGGCAAACATCAGAGAACGCAAAATGGGTATATTTAAAATATAAAAAATCGAGTAAAGCAACCTAGCCGCGACAAAAAGCACTGCTGAAAGCGCGGCTAAGGGAGAATTTACACCGATGACATATGCCATCAATGCTGCTGCGGCAAAAACCATAAACGCTTCAAACGAGTTCTGGTGTGCCCAGGTAGCTCGTTGAGCGTATGGCGGCAATTTGTCAAACATAGCACGGGGAGCATAGATATCGTACCCAATACGCGCACGGGCATAAGCTACTACTAGAAATGGTACATAAATTAGTACGGCAGCAGCAGCGATCGCGTACAAAAAAATAGTCATTGCTAATTGCTAATTGTGAGAAGGAGTGCGCCTATGAGGGAAACCCTCCGCAGGCAACTGGCGCTCCCGTTGGCTTCATTATTCTGTATCCATTAGCCATTAGCTATTAACTATAAGCTAATTGTTCATTGTTCTGTATCCATTAGCCATTAGCTATTAACTATTAGCTAATGACAAATGACTAATCAAAGTAGAATAGCGTTACCACTTTTCTTTGTTCTTCTGCATCGTTACAAGTTTGCAATAGAGTGCGACTGTCGTGAAACGCAAAGCAGATGAGTTGCTGGCAACGGGAGACAATCTCCTTGTTGCATAGGTAACTAGCTTCGGCAAGAGACAGATGATTGTTACCGGGGTTTTCCACCAGATGCATCACCTGTTCTAGTTGCTGGCGGGATTCATTGGACTGGCGTTCCAAGCTTTGGGGTAGAATTACGGTCAGTAAATTGGGGTCAGCCCGCATTGCTCCCCTAATAGCAGCGAAATTGGTGCCTGTAGCGCCAGAGGTGATGACCCGATTGCCAGATAAAACTAGGGCATAGGTCATCATCTCAATGAGATTCTGATGGGTAATCGGCACATGACGGGAACCCAGCAAGGCGATTCGCTTAGAACCTGTTTGCTGGATTGTCGCCAGTTCTTGCGCTAATGTATCAACGTTGTTGATGAGGTCTATTGACTGGCTCAAAGACGGACAGAATCTGATTAAACGACCCAGTTATTTTAACAGACTCAGGGTAGTTACAAAGCTAGTTGTCTTATGGAAGCAATAATTTCGTTCTTGATTCAACTGAGCTAAAGTCATAATTCTTAACAAAAATTTTTTATATTACTCAACTAATCACATAAAAATATCTTTATTCGATTTATTGAATAAAAACGAAAACAGCAAGGAGTTAGGACCGAGAAAAACAGCAGTTCTATCGCACAGCAGCAGAAAGTGAGCCTGTTCTTCAGGGGTGATATGAACGCGCTTCCAGAAAACAAAAAGCCTAAAAGCATTCAAATTAAGCAGCAATGCGCGACACCTTCATAGTACGGCGAAAGAACTGCTACTAGGCTTTAGGCAAAAAAAGTAGCATTGCTCTTGTTTTTAACCTAGTTTTTAGGGTTTCGCCACTGCTGGATTTAAACTGAGTTGAGACAACAAGCGGTCAATATCAAAATGTTCAGCCATTAAATGGCGAATGCACTCGACTTTAATCGCTTCGTGGAGACGCACTTGACCAAAAGTGCGGTTAACAATTTCCACTGTAGTGAGAGTATCTAAATCAACAGACAGAATGGGGATTTCTAGTTCTTCAGCACGACTAAGGATGAACAAAGGAGGAGGTAGTTGTCCAGTGAGGATCAGGCATTGGGTGGAAGTTTCCAAAGCAGCTTGCTGAATTTCCACGCGATCGCCTCCTGTCACCACTGCCATATTCCGGCGTTTGCGGAAATACTTAACTGCGGCGTTGACATTCATCGCCCCAATTGCTAAACTTTCCACCATCAAATCCAGGCGATCGCTACGGCAAAGAACTTCTGCATTTAACTGGTTCGCAAGTTCGCTAACGCTAACACTGCGCAACAAGTCGTTTTTCGGCAACATCCCCAGCACAGGAATGCCCTGTTGTTCCAAAAACGGGCGCATGGTAGTGTTAGCGGTTTGTAGTTGTGCCCCAGGAATATCGTTGATCACAACACCAATTAAGCGATCGCCCATACTTTGTTTGGCAGACAAGAGCGCTTCAACTGAAAGTAATGATTTATAGCGAACTACCAAAAGTATAGCGGCATCAACGACTTCAGCTACTTGTAACAAAGATAAATCAAACAAACTGCCTTCTGACAAATCACCCGGTCCCTCCAGTAACACCAAATCTCCACTAGGCATTTGTAGATACTTTGCGATCGCCTGCTGATAATCTGTTTGGTCTTCGCCGCGTAGACGTTTCTGCACGGTTACTTCATCGAGAGCAAGCAGAGTGGGTGCAACACGATTTTTCGGTAAATTGAGGGCAACTGCAATTAACTGAAGATCTTCCTCAACCACGATTCCATTATATTCACTCAAACAAGTACCTAACGGCTTGCCATAGGTAATATCCAGTCCGAGTTGCTGTAGTTGATGAGACAAACCCAGAACCGTTGCAGATTTACCGCTGTACGCCTGCGTCGATCCAATCAACAAATATTTAACAGATTTTGGCACACATGCACTCCCATTTCAAAAGTCAAGTAGCTTGAAGGCGATAACTCTGAGCCGCAGAAGCCCTTCGGGCGCGACTCGTCTCCCCAAGTGAGAAGATCGCAGTCCCCAGCTTCGGGAAACCCTCCTCTCGCGGTGCTGCAGACGGGTTTCCCACCTACAGGATCTGCGTTAGCGATAGCGCAGCGTTAGCGAGGAACGAGCGTCGGAACGAGCGTCACCTGAAGGGGCTGTCTCACCGCCGCTTAGAAGTTGGGTCAGCATAGCTGCAGTCAGCTTGATTTTAGCTGATAGCTATGTAAAACCCAGCTAGGCGTTTCCTAATTTTAGCTATCCCGCCGTAAGCCTCCCACTGAATTCAGTACTCTGAATCAGTGGCGAGATATAAGGCGGGGCAATGACGATGGCATCCCCGACCAATATCAGCCGCAAGGTTCGACGCGTCGTGGGATGTCAGAGGAATTGCTATTTTCAAGTTTAAGCGTGTCGATAAAATCTTCAATTATTTGAGTCATTGTTCTGTCTTTCTGCACTGAGTATAAACGTAATTTATCTAACCTGCGTTGACTCATCCTGATATTTAATGTTTTATTTTTCATGATGCCCGTACATTGACTATGCATTCACGTTATCATAGGTGGAACAAGAAAACAAAAAAATAAGGAGGTGATTCCTATGCTGCTAAACTACCAATACCGGATATATCCAGACACCAATCAAAAGCTAGAGCTTAATGAATGGTTACGAATATGTCGATATTGGTACAATTGGCAGCTTGGGGATAGGTTCAATTGGTGGGAATTGAACAGAAATTATACGATATTTCCTCAAGGGGAGCTTTGTTTAATTTCCTGTACAATCGCCCCTTTTAAATTAAGAGACAATCCGAATTTATACAGCCAAAAGAAGCTATTACCAGAATTCAAAGAAGACTTAATTAAGGTTGGTCATTCTGGCGAGTTACTAATGCTGATCTAGCATTCAGCAGATTCATTCAGGGTGATGGTAACGGAAAAAAAAGCGGTAAGCCTAGATTTAAAAATGCTGCTAGTACAGTTTGGCGTAAATAAACCAACGATATTGTGGGATAATGAAGTAGTCA